>CAOKUH010000100.1 GCA_948472605.1 uncultured Mycoplasmatota bacterium | reverse complement strand
AGTGGCTCAAATTGTATATAGAACTTCCACTCATTTCGTTTGGACTTTCTAGCTTATGTGCAATTAAAATAGAGATTACATAGAAAGGAAAAATGAGAAATGAGAAAATCAAAGCAACAAGTCGCATTTCCACGGTGGCGGTGGAGGTTGTTAAGACTAGATGGGGAGATTTCAGTAATCTCCTTTTTCTATGTTCATATATATTTTAAGTGTTGCATATCGTGCAACATTTTATGCTTTTTGTTATTTTTTGTCATTTATAGTTCATTTTTGATATAAAATCACTTGAAAAATGCTTATTTTTAATATAAAAGTTGCACTTCGTGCAATTATTGTTGCATTATATGCAACTTTACTATCTTTTGAATAGTTTACATAATCAAGATATAATATATCTATAAAGTTATTAAACTAATAGAAAGGATAGTATATGAAAAGTGTATATGATACTTGTACTAAAGATAAAGTAAAAGTTTCATATTCCCTTTATGCTATGCTTTTTGAATTAGGTCTATGTCCTAGTAGTAAAGGTACAATTTATTTAAAAGAATTGATAGAATACATCATTTCTAATAATTTATATGATTATTCCTATAAAGAAGTATTAGGATTATTTATTAGTGAGAAGCATTACGAATTAAAAAATATAAAAACCAATATTAAGAACGCTTTATATAGAATTGACTATTCAAAAGCCAAAAGAAACTTTAAAAAGTATTTAGATTTAGAGTTTGACACTTACTATCTTTCCCCAAGCAATTTTATTAATATTGTTGCATTAAGATATAATGATTAAATAACTGCTAAAAATAAAATTAGCAGTTATTTTTTTGTTAAGTAAAACAGCTTTACACTTGAACCACTTTGAGATACTTTGATATATTTTACCTTTGTAAGTCTAATACCGTGTTACACTAAAATCAGTTCGAACGACTATGATTTCTAGAAATCAAATTTTTAAAAGGAGATTTCAAAAATGAAAAATCAAAAAATAGTTAAAACTGATTTAGCAAAACTTTCAAAAGATATTCAATTACCTAACGAAGAAGTTAGAAAAATAGTTATGGAAAATTATTCACAAAAACTTATGAGCGAAGCTGATAATCTTGATGTAGATATTAACCATCTTGAAAATATTTTCTCTAATGAAACTAACTATTTAGCAATGAAACTTGTTCCATTGCTTGAAAGAAAAGTGCTGTACTTATCATATATTGAAAATGCTAGATTAAATGACATTTGCAGAAGATTAAAATTGCAGAAAAAAGAAGTTATCACTTTAAGAAATAAAGCAATAACGCATTTTAAAAACAATTTAACCACCTTAAACAAAATCACACTTATTAAGAAAGGTGGTCAAAGTTAATGAAAAATAAAAAGAAATATGAAAATAAAATTGTTGAAAAATCAAGAAATACTACACCTATTAGAGTTTTATATAAAAAGACAGGACAACCACCTGAAACTAAAATTATTGATAATGTATTCAAACTAAAGAAAGCTATTGTAAAAAGAAAACTTGAGATTATTCCCTATGAAAATCTTTATATTATCTGTAACAACAGAAAAGCAATACCTAACACAAAATCAAATATTATTTTAACATTTAGCAGTATTTATGGAGATTTAATACTTGTTGATATAGATAAAAAGCAAAGAGAATTCAAAGGATTATCACAAGAAGATATTATATGGTATTCACAAGATTTAATTAAGAAAATTCCTAATACTACTTTACCACCTACTAAAAAGCCTATTAAACAACAATTTACAAAAGTTTATGAACGAGATATTGAAAGAGATAATAGTAGTAAATCAAATAGTTCTAACTTTGAAAAGTTTTTAATTAGCCTACTTTTCAATATAGAAATGACTTTATCTACTCTATTAGGAAATGGAGATAAAAAATGAATAAATACGAACTTCAAAAAAGAATAGATGGACTAAATGAATATATGTTATCTGATAGTGATAAAAAGCTACTAATGTTAAGTATTTCCAGTGATTATACATATAACAAAGCTATTGCTTTAGTAAAAAAAGAACATACAAACAAAGACTGGTATTCAGTTGATAATAAAAACTGTTTTAAAACTTGGAACGAAGCAGAAGCTTTTATAGATGGTTTATGTTTAGCAAAAAATACAAATTTTAATGATAATGAAAGATAAAAGGTATAAATATGAATAGTATAAATGAAAATGTAAAAGTAATTGATACTAAAGATAATAGAAAATATACATTGCAAGAACTAATGATTATAGAAGCAATTAAAAAAGTACAAAATCCATTTAATAATTTAACCGTACAAGACATTGCTAAAGATTTAAAAATTGGCGAAAATATGGCTTATACAATTTTTAAGCGTGATGATTTTCCATCAATAAATATTGGTAGGTGTTGGAAAATATCTCTTATCTCATATCTTCTATGGAAAACACAAAAAAGGATTTAGAATAACATAGCTAGAAAAAAGAATTCTGGAATTGGAAGTGTATATTATAATAAGGAAAGAAAAAATTGGACAGCCTCATATAATATAATTGACGCAGAAACTAAACAAGAAAAACGAGTTAGAAAAACTTTTCAAACTAAAGAAGAAGCCGAAAGATATTTGAAAATAATACAATATCAAAAAGGCAATGAGATTTTTATTAAAAACAATAGTATTCCCCTATTTGAGTTAATGAAACTTATTAGACAAAGAAAACTTGATACAAACCAAATAGGAAAAGTAGCTTATAATAGGTTACAGTCTACTTTAAATGTAATAGATAAAAGCGAAGTTGTACACAAAGATATTAACAATATAACAGCTGAAGAATTACAAGACTATTTTAACACTTTAACCTATTATAGTAATTCATATATTAAAAAAATTATTGAACAATTTACACAGTCTTTTAGATACGCTATGAACAAAGGATTTTTACTTGCTAATCCTATGTACGATACTATTGTTCCTAAAAGTACAAGACAAGATAAAGTAATTCGTGCTTTAGATTTAGAAGAACAACAAAGACTTACAAGATATTTAGTTAATTCCTCTACTGATTTTGAGCCTTATAGAACAGCACTCTTTATTGAAATGTTTATGGGCTTAAGAGTTGGAGAAGCCTTAGCTTTAAAAAAAGAAGATGTAGATTTACACCATAACTTAATTCATATAAATAAAACTATGACAAAAGATGGAGATGGAAAACTATTTATTGGAGATGACCCAAAAACTAAAGCAGGTATAAGAGATGTCCCTATTCCTAAAAATATAAGAAGTGAAATAATACAGCAACTACGACTTGCTGATACACATAAAGAAGGTTTATTATTTGTTTCAAATGCTGGTGGATATGCAGACCCATCTAATGTAAATCACGTTTTGCAAAGAATATGTAGAAATCTTGGTATAAATGATGTTACTTCACATAGTTTAAGACATACTTTTGCAACAAGATGTATTGAAGCAGGTATGAGAGCAGTTGCTCTGCAAAGACTTATGGGACATAGTGATGTTTCTGTAACCCTTAATATATACACTTCTGTATTTCATAAATATAAAAATGCTGAACTTGAGAAAGTTAATAACTACTATATGAGTAATGAGATATTTAGTAATGAGCCAAAAATGCTTGAAAATGAACAAGAAGATAATTTTAGACAAAATGATAATGGACAGCAGTTCGATTATCCTGATTATGAAATGGAAATATAAAAAATAAGTAGTCTATATGAAAATTGTCAACAGCAATTTGTTGACAATTTTCGTAATTATTGATTTATAAGGCTTTTTGAATATATCCTTTGCGTTGAACTTTGGTCTTAAAAAAATGGTATTTTTTGTTGACTAAATTGTTGACAAAAATGTAAAAATTCACAAAAAATCACAAAGTGATACAAAATAGAATAGCTATTAAAAGTGGCTATTTATAAGCATTTGTTTAGTGGCACATAAAAATAGAAAAAGACACAAAACGGTTAATTTTGTGCCTTGCTTGGTGGAGGTGGTGAGAGTTGAACTCACGTCCAATAATTCTTCCAAATAAACTTCTCCGAGTGCAGTTTATTATAAAAATTCCTTTAAATATTCCTAATAAACAAAGTTTATTTAAAGTATCTCTTAAAAAATCCCATTAGTATAAAGAGAATATACTAACTTCGTTTCCTACTAATCGTCGCCTTATCTTAAGCCGTAGGTTGCAAAAGTAAGACGTCGCTGGCTTAGGCAGCGAATGCTAATTCTTTATTATCAGCGTTTATATTTATTGTATGCCTTTTATAGTGGCCAGGCATCTCCACTACTCGCTATTTATCCTTCTAAATTACTGTCGAAACCAAATACACCCCCATATTTAAATAGTATATGCAAAAAGTATTGTATATACTATTTAATATTATACAATACTTCTTTTTTTTTCACAAGTAAATATTTTCCTATCTTGGATCATCATCATGTGGATCAAATAATCCATTAATCATTCTTTCCAAAACAGTATTTCCTTTTCCATTATTTATAATTCTAGTCATTTCCTGAAAATTACTACTATTTCCTCCATATGTATCTTCCCAATATTTATTACTTATCCCATTCATTCTTCTTATATAATCCAAATATTTATCAGAAAGTTCTGGTTGTTCATTAATATCGTCTTTCAAACTAATATCTGATTTTTCAATATCTAATCCTATTTCATTTTTTAAAAATTCATAAACTCCTATATAGTCATTATACTCAAACTCTTTTATTACTTCTTCGGGTGCTATAAAATCTGGAATTAAATATTCATTTTCATCATGATCTTCTTCTGTTCCAAAAAATTCCTTTAAACCTACTGGACTTATTATTCTATAAGCATCTTCTGGTTTAACTCTTAAAACATATATGCTTCCAGAAATGTTTCTATTTAAATCTAAATCTGTATATTCAGCAACTATAGTAATATCTGTAGTAGTCGATATAAATCTTTCTCTTCCTTTTAAACTTTGCTGACTTGCAATAAAATCTGCATTTTCTGA
>CAOKUH010000099.1 GCA_948472605.1 uncultured Mycoplasmatota bacterium | reverse complement strand
TATTCAATAATGAGCTATGGCGTATTATTGGAATTATGAATAATATAGAGGATAGTGAAGGAAATATTGGAAGTCATATTAAGTTAATCAGAAATGAAAGCATAGGGGAATACTCATGGGATAATAAAGCAAGTGGGATAGGTTCATCAACAAGTATTTATGGAAGTAATGATTGGACCGATAGTACTTTAATGGAAGTATTAAATAAAGGGGCATATTATAATAGAACAAATGGAGTTTGTCCAAATGGGCAACAAGGCTTAACAATAGCTTGTGATTTTAAAAATAACGGCCTGACTATAGAGTCCAAAGAAATGATAAGTAATGTTGTTTGGAAATTAGGTGCCAGAGAAAATCAAAATGCCTCTGCTAATATATTTTATAATGCTGAACGAGGAAATCTTGTATATAAAAATCATAAAACAATATGGACAGGTAAAATAGGGTTAATGTACCCTAGTGATTATGGCTATGCTGTAGGAGATAATGTTAGAAATACTTGTTTAAGTATCAATATTTCGGATTATGGAAGCAATAAAAATTATAAATGTTATAGTAGTAATTGGTTAAATAATGGAATTCATCAATGGACGTTATCTTCTCTTAGTGGATTTAATAGAAATAATTTTTTTATTTCATCGAATGGACTTTTAAATAGTAATCTTACATCTGGTAGTTTTAATATTAGACCTACTATTTTCTTAAATACAAATATTATTTTAGAACAAGGAAATGGCAGTAAAAGCAATCCGTTTCTTCTAAAAAAATTAAGTTAATTATATAAAAAATAAAATTATGCTAATTCTGCTTCAATTTGCTTCAATTTTGATTAATTATTCTAAAAGAGGTAAATTTTACAAAGAATTGCTCTTTTTTTTATTTGTAAATTCCTAAATCCGTAATTTGCCTTCTAATTTTTCATCTGTTAAAGTGGCATCAGAAAGGAGGACTAACAAATGAATCAAGTAATTTTAGTTGGTAGACTTTGCGCTGATCCAGAAGTTGTAGCATTAGATAGCGAAAAACAAAGAAGCGTTATAACTATAGCTGTGAATAGACCTTTTAAAAATAGTGAAGGAATTTATGAAACTGATTTTATTCGTTGCGTGTTATGGAATAATATTGCTTTAAATACATTTGAATATTGTCATACTGGAGATGTATTAGGAATAAAAGGAAGATTACAAACAAGAAGTTATGAAGATGAAGAAAAAAATAAAAGATTTATTATGGAAGTAATAGCAGAAAAAATAACATTTTTATCATCTTCAAATAAAAATTCGGAAAAAGAAAGTAAAAACTAACATATATTTAATTAGGTGATTTTTTTGAAAAAATTATATAAACCCATTGGACTTATTGCAATTATGTTATTTAGCTTTTATTATACTGAGAAAATAGCCATTATAATGCAAAATAAAAGCCCTATAATGCAAACTATTAAAACTATAGAAGATGCATATTTTGTAAATGCTTCTAATGCCTCAATTAAAGATAATTATATTATTCCTGGTATTATGGGAAGAATGGTTAATGCAACTAAGAGTTTTGTTAATATGAAAGCATTTGGAATATTTAATGAATATTATTTAATATTTGATGACGTTAAACCAGAAATTTCTTTAGAAGATAATAAAGATAAAATTATCAAAGAAGGAAATAAAGAAAAAAAATCAGTAGCAATAATATTAGAAGATGGAAATAATATCCTAAAAAAATATTTAAAAGAAAATAAAAAGACAGCAAATATTTTAGTAACAGAACAAACTTATGAAAGTAATAATTACTTTGAACAAATAAATAGTGATACAAATAAATATAGCAATGTAGAAAGTCTTTTAAATAAAAATAATCAAAATAAAAATATTTGTTATATAAAATTAGTAGATAAAGATTTTTGTATTAAAGAAAAAAAATATTTAGTGGAAGAAACTTTTTCTTTAGGAGCTAATAATATTATAGAAGCTAAAAAAAAGTTAGATAGTGGTTCAATAATTTTGATAAAAAAAACAGCTACCTTAGATAATTTAAAACTTTTAATAAAAGAAATAGAATTTAAAGGTTTAAATATAATTTCTTTAAGTGAATTAATTTCTGAAAAAAATCAAAAATAAAATAATATTAAATATGATTATAAAAAATAATACCTTCATATATTTTGTTTAAAATATTAATTTAAAAATACTAAAAATATTATAGTTATAAATTTAGTATTTTTTTTATGATTTTTTAAATTTTTGAATAAAAAAATACTATAGAATAGTATCGAATTTTGATAGGTAATATTAACCATGTAAAATATTTAATTCAATTGTTTTCTATATAATTTAACTCTCATAAGTTCTTCGCTAGACAAACAATAATTCTCTATGAATCCATCTGCAGGATATCTATTTACATATTCATTAATCGGTAAATCTGTTATAGTATCAATTTTGTAAAAATAAGGATAAATCTTTTTATGTTTTATTTCATATTTTTCTTGCAATTCCTTAATAATATCAGACTGAGAACGATAAATTAATTGTGCTCTAAACCATTTTTGTAGTTCACTATATTTTTTATAGTATTCCTCTTCTGTATATTCCGAAATAGGAAGATATAGTGTTAAATGTTCAGTTTCAAATTCTAAACATTTATTTTTATCAATCTTATAGCATTCTGTTGTTTCCAAATCCATATATAACCTATAACTAACATCTGGGTCTCTTTCATAGGTGATATAACTATCATTTTGGTTTTCAGAACTTTTTTTAATATAACTACCCATAAAAACCATAATAAAATTACTATTAATAGTATGTTCTACAAATCTTTTTACTTTTACATCCTTTGCTAATTCTTCTAATTCATTTTTATAAGATTTTAAAGTTTCCTGCTCATTTTTTATTCTATTATATTTATTTCTTACATTTTTTAATCCAGATTCTTTCATAACTAGCCTCCTAATAATAATTATAGCATAGAATTATAATAAGAAGATTAACAAATCATTAAAAATTAAATTTTCCGACAGATTAAAATCATATTTGAAATAGTAAAATTAGTAACTTTAATCATTAATTAACTAGCAAATTTTGTTTCTTGTAATTAATTAGTTTTTTTGCTATAATTAATTCGTTGCAAAAAACTTTAAATAATAAATAAATTTTAAATTTTAGAAAAGAGAGGTTAATTATGAGTAAAATTAAAATTTTTAGTTTGGGTGGACTAGATGAAAATGGTAAAAATAATTATATAATAGAGATTGATAAAAGTATTTTTGTTTTTGATTGCGGTTTAAAATATGCATCAGGTAATATGTTAGGGATTGACTATATTATTCCTGATTTTGAATATTTAGTTAAAAATCGTAAAAGAATTAAAGGGATATTTTTAACCCATGGTCATTATGAAAATATGGGTGGAGTAAGTGATTTAGTAAAAAATATTCCTGAAGTTAAATTATTTGCAACTAAGTTTACAAAATATGAACTTTTAAATTCTGGTGTACCAGAAAAAAATATTAATGAAATAGCACCTCATAAAAAATTAAATTTTGGAAGTGTCAGTATTTTTCCAATAACAGTATCACATAGCTGTCCTGATTCAGTTATGTATGTAATAAATACTAAAGATGGAGCAATTTGCTATACAGGAGATTTTATCATTGATTCAAAAATGACAGGATATTATGACATGGATTTAGGACGTATTGCATATGTTGGAAAGCAAGGTGTTTTATGTTTATTATCTGAATCAACTTTTTCAGAAAAAGTAGGGCATACATCACCATCCCATCGTTTAGAAGACTTTTTTAAAGATATCATAAATAAGTATGAAAAAAGATTATTGTTTTTGGTATTACCAACTCATTTATATACTATCCAAGATATTTTTAATAGTGCATTAAATAAGCATCGTAAAATTGTTTTAATGGGCAAAAAACTACAGAACGTTGTATCTTTTGCCAAAAAAGAAGGATATTTAAATTTTCCAGATAATTTACTAGGTGACTTATCAAATATAGATGATGAAGATGCAATTTTACTTTTATGTGATGATAAAGAAAATCCATATGCTTCTATTAGTAAAGTAATGAATGGTTATGATAAATATATTAGTTTAAAACCTACTGATACTATTATTTTTGCAGAACCAAGATATGATAGTAATGAGAAACTATTAGTTAAAATAGAAAATGAATTATCTATTTTAGGATGCCGTATTGTTTCAATTCCAAATGATAAAAATATTTTACATCATGCATCAAGTGAAGATTTAATGTTAATGTTAAAACTAACGAACCCTAAATATTATATGCCTGTTAAAGGAGAGTATAGATATTTAGTTGAAAATGCTAATTTAGCAAGTAGTTTAGGATTGCCTAAAGAAAATATTATTTTAAAACAAAATGGTGATATTGTCTTAATCGAAGATGGAGTTTTAAAAGAAACAACAGAACGTATTAAAGTTAATGATATATTAATTGATGGAAAATCTAGTGATGATGTTGGAGAACTTGTTATAAAAGATCGAGAAATGTTAAGTGAAAATGGTATAGTTTTAATTAGTGCCACTTTAAGTAAAAAAGATAAATCGTTATTAGTAGGACCTGAGGTAACAACAAGAGGATTTATATATGTAAAAGATTCTAAAGAAATAATTAGAGAAATAAAACGTTTATCAGAAGATATAATAACACGTAATATCGTTGATAACTTTGTTGATTTTAATAAAATTAAAATTGAAATTAGAACTGATTTAAGTAAATATTTATTTGAAGAAACTGAATGTAAGCCGATGATTATAGCTGTCGTTCAAGAAGTATAAAAAATTATCTGTTGAATGGATAATTTTTTATGTGTGCATTGCATTTTGTAATACATGTATGATAAACTAAATAATAGTAAAGAGAGTATCTTTAAGTACTTCTTAAAGCCGTTTTATTGTTATTAAAAAAGTATTTGTAAACAACTGATTTATAAGATATATAAGAAAGAGGCAGTATTATGGATAATAAAAATAAAATATATTTAAGTATAGGAGTAATAGCTTTAATAGTTCTAGTTGTAGGAGTTTCATTCGCTTTATGGAATGTAAATATAGCTCAAGAAGGAATAAATACCATAACAAGTGGTTGTTTAAAGTTAACGCTTACTGATGAAAGTGATGCAATTAATTTAAGAAATGCCTATCCAATAACAGATAATGAAGCCTCTAACTTAGAACCATATACTTTTAAAATCGAAAATACATGTAATAGTGAAGTAAGTTATAATATCAGTTTAGAAA
>CAOKUH010000098.1 GCA_948472605.1 uncultured Mycoplasmatota bacterium | reverse complement strand
GAGCTAACCTAGATACAATAAGGGTTTGCTCGTTTTTGTTGCAAAAGTAAAGATAATAACACATTCTAAGCGGAACGTAAACGGAAAATTAAAAATTTATAGCACTCATTTTTTCCTTTGTTTATAAGACTTTGTGAGAATTTTTAAAATTTTTTTTCAAATTTTAAAAAAAAGCAAAAAATACTATTTTTCTTCTGATTTAACTTTGTAAATGTTCTTTCCAAAATTCATCAAGATTTTGATAAATTATTTCATCTACCAAATAATGATTTTGATCAGTTATAAAATGAAATTTAAAATTTGTTTTATTTAATAAATTTGTTTTATGATTATTGTCTAATAAATATATTTCTGCAAACTTTTTTTCTTTTTGTAATAAATCATTTATTTTTATCCACTCTGATGAATTTTCTTCAGTCATTTGTGGCATTCCTTTATATTCTGATGCTATAAATACATCAAAGTCAAATATTCTATCTGGATATTCAACAATTAAATTACCTGCATACTGTAGTTTAAAAATATCTATACCAGCTTCTTCTTTAAATTCTCTAATAGCTGTTTGTTCTCTTGTTTCACCATCTTCAATTTTTCCGCCAGGAATATCATAAAAATCTTGCTTATCATCATTTGTAATGTATTTAATTGCTAAGACTTTATCTTCTTCTAATAAAAATGTTCTTACAGCTTTTCTTATTGGCTTCATATAAATCCTCTACTTTCTTTAATTATTACTAGCTCCTACTTTAATTTAACCCAAGTCTGCATTCCTTTTTTATCTATGTGAAATGGATTTAATTTGACAATTTTATCTATAATTATTAATGTTGCATAATTGCTATTGCTTTTACTAAGCCAAAAACTTTCATCCACACATAATTGTTTACTGTATTTATTCTTTATTTCATCTATTGAAGTTTCATTTAAATTAAAGAATAATACTTCTTTTATAGTAAAATACGCCACTACATTTCCGCTAGATTTTTTTACAATAACTATATTATCTTTAGATATTTGATTATATGGCAGTATTTTATTTTTACTAAATCTTGATTCAATAGTTTTCTTCCCTTCCAACATATATGTTAAATAAGGTTCAGTAAATATACCTAAATGTAATGATGTATTTTTTATTTTTGTTAATTCTTTAATAGATAATTGTTCCTCAAGATTTTTAATTATTTGACTATACATACTGTTATTCCTCATCTTTTTTATACATTTTTTAATTCTTCAAAAAGGCTTAATCTTTCTTCTCTAAATACTGTTGAATCATCTTTAGATTTTATCATGTCTATTACTTCATCTATATTAAACCATTTTACTTCTGATAATTCTTCTTTTTGAATAATAAAATCCTTTTCATTTAAATTTGATTTAGTATAGTAAAAATAAGTAACATGTGAATTTGAATCTCTTATTGTAAATTCTCTTTCTGCAAATGGTTTTAGATCGCTTGTAGTAATATATATTCCCACTTCTTCTTTTAACTCCCTTAAAGCTGCTGATTCTAAACTTTCTCCTGCATCTACATGTCCAGCACATAAAGCCCACTTATTTGGATTAAATCTTTTATTAGCACTTCTTTTTTGAAGTAATACTTGCTTCTTATCATTGATTATAAATACTGCAACTTCATTATGCAATAAATTATTATCATGTGCTTCTTCTTTATCTATAATTTGTCCTGTAAAATTACCATCTCTATCAACAATTTCTATTAGTTCCATAAAGTTTTATTCACTCCTTTCAAACATTTCTTTTAATTTATTTCCAACCTCGTAACCTTTTTTATAAAAATTTTCAATCCCCATTTCTAAATATTCATATCTATAACAAAGTTCCATTGTTATTGGTTCATCATAATTGCATTCTTTTAAATTTTTGATAACTCTTTTCCAATCCAATGTTCCATCAAAAGGCATAAGGTGTAAATCATCGCTTTTATCATTATCATGAAGATGTACTGCAAATATTCTATCTTTAAAAACAGAAAAATCTAATTCATCATTAAAATGAACATGATAATGTCCTGAATCAAAACATATTCCAACATTTTCGTTATGAATATTTTTAATTACATAATCTAAATAACCTTTTATTTTTGTATTTTCAAAAGCTACTTTTATATTTAACGATTCAGCATAATCTACAATTTCTTGTAATCTTTTCAAACCTATTTCATTGTATTGAGGAGCTTCACTTTTGCTTGTTAAATGCATAACAACCATAGGGATATTATTTCCTTTACAAATTTTAATATCATTTCTATATCTATCAACTAATTTATCACCATTATCATCCTCAAGCCATAAATCATTTATATTTTGATATCCTAAATGTGCAAAAATGACATTTAATCCTTTTTCTTTAATATATTTTAATTGTTCTTCTTGCGTAGGATTCCATTCTTTATTGTACCATTGCACAAAAACATTTTTAAATCCTGCATTTTTAATTGCATCTATTGTTTTAATTACGCTAACATCTTTATTATCATTACTAACCACGACAGCAATTTCTTTATTATTCATTTTGTTTTTCCTTTCTTTAGTTCAGAAATTCTCAATTATTTTATTATTGTGAATCAATATTTTTAGTTTCTAATACTAATTCATCAAAATCTGATATATATTTTTGATCTTGTACTACACGATATTTTTCATATTCATCTAACGCTAGTTTATCTGCAATTTCTCTTTTAATTTTACCATTATCTTTTAAAATGTTATATTCATTTAAATTTAAAAACATTTCTAATTTTTCTTTCCATTCCTGCATGGAAATGATATGACCTAGTTTAACTTGTCTTTCGGCAAAATCTAAATACATAGACACTAAATTGTTAAGTTCATTTATTTCTTCCTCTGATAGATAGTTTTTAGCAATTACAACATCTGTTTCAAGTATTTTACCATTAGGGGCATTCTTCCAAGTTTGGAGTCCCATATAATCTTTTTTTGAGTCAACTCTATTATATATAATCTCTGGTGCTGTCATTCCTGTGATAGCAAAGTGGAGTTTGTTCTGCACATTTTTATAGAATTCTTTTGTTGTTTCACTATTTTTATCATAATCGTAACTACATTCTTTATAAATATCTGTAATCTTTTGATAAAATCTTCTTTCACTAGCTCTAATTTCTTTAATTTTAACTAATAATTCATCAAAATAATCTTTCCCAAATTTAGGTCCGTTTTTTAATAACTCTGTATTTAATACAAATCCTTTTTTTATATATTCTTTTAAAGTATTTGTAGCCCATATTCTAAAATCAGTGGCTTCTTTTGAATTAACACGATAACCAACAGCTATAATTGCATCCAAACTATAGAAGGAAGTGTTATAATTCTTACCATCCGAGGCAGTTACTCTAATTTTTTGAGTAACTGAATCTTTATTTAATTCACCACTTTTAAAAATGTTTTGTAAGTGATAAGTAATATTATTTTCCACCACATTAAAAAGCTCTCCCATAGTCTTTTGTGTTAACCAAAAATCTTCATTATCATAAAGTACCTCAATAGATTTATTTGTATTTTCACTTTGATATAAAATTAAATCTTTTAGTTTGTCTATTTGCATTTACAAAAATCCTCCTTCCTTTTGTTATATTTCAATCAAATATTTTACCTCTTTATTATTCCACCATGGCATTTTAAACAATAAATTTTTACATCATTTTTATAAATAGTTTCTTCACCTTCAAAATAATCAATATCTCCTAAAACATTAAATGTATATTTATATTCTCCATTGATATATTCTTTGGGACCTCTTACAGGAATTATATTATCATTTCCAACTTGCATAAGTGCAGGTCTAAGTGCCTTGTCCATCGCTTCTTCACTTAATGATTCATCTAAAGTAACTCCATAATAGTTCATACCCCAAATTGGAGTAGTATCACCTAAATAAACAACTTCTTCTCCAATAAATTTTGTACCACCAAAATAGGTATCGTGATAAGTCATATCATGAGAACTATATTCATAGTCATGTGAGCCAATTCTTGTAGATACACTCTTTTTTACATTTTCATTTGCATAAGTTTGCTTTTTAGCTTCAATTAAAAACTTTATTAAATCTTGATTCATAACTTTCCTCCATTCGTAATCAATATTACAATCTATGATTTCTGCATTTCTTTCTTGTTTTTTACCAACTCTTCATGATAAAAATAATTAATGTAATTTATACTATTTTTATCACAATAATCATTGATTTGATTCGCTAAATTGTTCCAATATTTTTTATCATTTTTTAGATAAATAGTAACATAATTATCATAATATTTAGGATATTTTTCTTTGATGTAATTCATTATATAAGTTTTATATTGTCCTCTCAAATTAAGATTTTCAAACCAATATTCATCAATATAATTTTTAGATTCTTCTATTATTTCTTTCCATTCAGTAATAAAAGGAAATATAGGTGACATAAATAAAACAGTTTTAATGCCATTATCATGCAATTCTTTTAAAGTATCTAACCTTTCTCTTATTGTACTTGCATTATCCATATCTTTTCTAAAATTTTCATCAAGTGTATTAATTGATATGCTTATGGTTAAATTTTTAACTTGTTTTAATAGATCAATATCTCTTAGTATTAGTTTGGACTTTGTTGAAATAGACAAATAACAATCTGAATCAACTAATTGTTCTAAAATATTTCTAGTTAACCTATATTTTTCTTCTAATGGATTATAGCAATCTGTTACAGAAGATAAAAATACAGATTTTTTACTTATTTTATTTAAATTAATTTTCTTTTCACTTTTTTTAATGTCTACAAAAGTTCCCCAATCTTCTGTATGTCCCGTAAATCTTTTCATGAATGATGCATAACAATATTTGCAACCATGTGGACATCCAACATAAGGATTGATAACATAATCACTTGCTGGAAGATTTGACTTTGTTAAATATTCTTTAATTTCTATTTCTTTTATAACCATAAAATACCTCATCAAGTAAATTAATTATACCATTTTTCCTACTAATTTAATATAGGTATTACCACATTTCATGCTCAATATCTTCTTCAACATCTTTAAACCAGCCTAGTTCTTCATCCCATTCAAGTTCATTATTTTTTAATCTATCTATATTATTTAAAATAGAGTTTTTTAGATACCCAAACTTATTTGCTATTTTTTCACCATTCTCATCGACAAAATCATGATCTAGTACTCTTGCTGTAATGTAATGTAAAATAATCAACAAATCCTTTGTTTCGTACTCAATTAATAGGTTTTCAAAAAACTTGTCATAATTATAAATATCAGTATCATCTTTTGTAATGTATTTTGGTACTATAAAAGTGTAATAAGTAAACCAAGTGCAACAGGTTGAAAATT
>CAOKUH010000097.1 GCA_948472605.1 uncultured Mycoplasmatota bacterium | reverse complement strand
AATTTTCAACCTGTTGCACTTGGTTTACTTATTACACTTTTATAGTACCAAAACACATTAAAATTAAGGAATTTAAGAAAACTACAAGATATTATGAAGAGAAAGTAAACACTATCAATAAAAGTCTTGATAATTCTATGAAAACTCTTGAAGAAAAAATGAAAACTACTAAAACGATTCCATTTGATAAAAAACATATTGTAATAGAAAAAGATACTTTTGATAGTATGCAAAATGTGATTAAAGAAACAAAAAAGGCAGTAGAATTTCAACCTAAAATAAATCAACTATTCAATGAAATTGATACATATACCCAAAGTCATCAAACATTAGAAAAAGAAAATAAAAATCTTCAAAGGGAAGTCAAAGCACTAACTACAAGAAATCAAAATTTAACAAAAGAGAACAATAACCTTAAAACTTATTTAAAAGCCATTTTAGAGGCAATAAAACACTTCTTTAGAGAGTTATTACAAATTGGCAATGAACCTACTAAAAAAGCTACTACAACTGAAATAAAAGACTATTATGATAACAATGATTTTGATATGAATGATGTTGTCGAAATTTCAAGAGGAACTACTAAAGAAGATGAGTTATTTGATTATGTAAAAGCACCAGATTATTTAAAAAGCAACGACACTTTTTATTAGAAAAAGTATAAATAACCAAAAAAGCCTTTATTATAAGGCATAAATCAATAAAACAGTAGTGAATTTACTACTAATTTACTACTTTATAAAGATTTTTAACAAAGAGCCTAGGTATGCAATTAAAAATATAATGCAAAGTAAAACGACTAGTAATTTACTAATCGTTTTCTTTTTTTATTCAAAAGGATTTATTGGTGGATTTTTAATTGGCTTTTCTAAAAAGAAAGCATATAAAGGAATATTTAAAGCAAGTGCAATTTTTCTCAAAAGAACAATGCTCATAGTTTGCATAACATTAGTTGCTTCTAAATTGGCGATCATAGATGCACTAGTTCCTGATAATTCGGCTAGTTTTTCTTGACTGATTCTTCCATATTCGTCTGTATTTTCACTTGAACAATTATTATTTATTCTATAAAATTTGATATTATTGCCAATTATTTTTAAAATTATTTTGTCTTCTTCTGTTTGTTTAACTCTCATAACACCACTCCTTTTTTATAGAACTAACTTCTATTTTATTATGAACTATTATCACTAAAATTAGTATTGATTATAAACTGATAAAATATCAGTAAAAATGTTGACTATATAAAATAAAAGTGGTAGAATCTTATTATCGGTTAGTGAAGTGTCTATAACCGGTGTTGTAATATTGTTGGGAGCAGTATGCAGTTAATCCAACAATAGCAGTATCGGAACACAAAGGAAGTTTATAGTGTTCCTTATTTTATGGTAATAATATTCTTTACGAATATTTATTATATAAATAAAAATTTTATATGTTAGAAAGGAAGATAAAAAATGAAGAAAACAAGTAAAATTTTATTATCAGCACTAGCAATATCTAGTATGTTTTTTACTATGACAGTTAATGCAGAAGAACTTACACCTACACCTAGCGAAAGTCAAACAAATCAAGTAGCACAAGAAACTACTACAACAAAAAGTTTAAAAGACTTAACAGAGGAAGAATTAAACAACATTATTCCAAATACTATTGAAATAAATATCACTAAAACAGAATATGCAAATTATATTACAAGAACAAATTTTCAAACAGATGAAGAAGATATTGTTCAAAAAGCATTAGAAGAAAAGTTTATGGAAATATTTAATCAAAATGGAATAACTAATGTATCCACTTCTGAATTTTTAACAGGTTGTGATTTAGGTGGTGGAATTGGATTTATTGACAATGGAAGTATTGGAATAAACGGATCAAATTATGGAAAAGAATTCACTATCAAATATGCTAAAGAAAGTGCTTATAGTGAACAAGATGCAACATATATTAAAAATGCAGTAAATAATATTAAGTTTGCAAATTTTGAAGGTACGGACGCAGTTTTTACAATGTATAATATAGGTGACGAAGAAAATGCTAGTAAATGGACTGAAAATACATACAATTTCAATAAACTATTCAATGATAGTTCTATAACTATTAAAGGTACAACTGGTGTTGGTGGCATAGGTGGAGGAACACCTTGGGGAGTTGGATATATTTTATACTTCTATAAAAATAATGTTCTATATGATATAAAACATATTATGAATATGGGTGCTTATGGAACAACATTAGAAAATGGAACACCTGTTAATATGGCTAAATTAGAAACTGATGACGAAATTTACAAAACTATGGCAAAAGAATTAGAAAGTAAAGGTTTTAAAAATATTTTAGGTTGTTATGAATTAACAGCTTATGGAACAACTACTAACAATATGAAAATATCATTTAATCTTGGAAGTAATTACAATGGTAAGGAAGTTCAAATATTACATAAAAAGAAAGACAATACTTATGAAATATTTAAAACAGCAATAACAGACGGAAAAGCAGAAATATCAGTTAGTGAGCTTTCTCCATTTATGATAGCTTTAAGTGATAATGAAACTATTACTACTGAAAACGTAAATAAAGCACCAAACAATGCTCAAACTTCTTCTATAGACATTGTATTATATTCTATATTAGCTCTTGGATCTTTAGTAGGAATTACTTATATTCTAGTTAGTAAGAAGAAAAAGGAAATAGCCTAGTTGCTATTTCTTTCTATTTAAAGTAATGAAAAAAATAAAATTTAAAACAAAAAATATTCTACTAATTTTATTTATAGTAGTGTTCCTATTCTCTACTACTAAAATTGTATTATTCCTATTAGATTCTAACAAAAATAAAAATGATACAAAAGAATTGATCCAAAATGTTATTAGTATAGATATAGAAGAAGAAAAAGAAGTATTTAAAATTGATTTTGAAAAACTATTATCTATCAATAGTGATACTATTGGTTGGATACGATTTAATCAAGATAAAATAAACAACCCTATTGTACATACAAAAGACAATTCATATTATCTTAAACGTTCCTTTGAAAAAGAAAGTAATCAGGCAGGAACAATATTTATGGATTATCGAAATGAATCTTTTAATGATAGAAATGTTGTATTATTCGGTCATTCAATGTTAGACGACACTATGTTTGGATCATTACAAGATATATTTAAAAATGAATTTTTTGATAAAAAGGAAAATAACTATATTCAAATATACAATAAAGATAATGAACTTTTGACTTATCAAATATTTAGTTATTACATTATAGAAAAAGAAGAATATTATATAACTACTTCATTTAAAAGTGATAGTGATTTCAATAAATTTATTGATACCATTACAAGAAGAAGTTATAAAAAGTTTGATATAGAAGTATCTACAAGTGATAATATACTTACACTTTCCACTTGCTCGGGTACAGGTGGAACATCTAAAAGAAAAGTCGTACACGCAAAAAGAGTTGAAAATTTAGAATAATCTATAAAATGATTTAAAACGAAAAGTAGTATCTATAAAGTTTTAAAAGATTTTAGATGCTACTTTTATTTTTTGAAATAAAGGAGTTGAAATTTATGTTAGAAAAAATATTTAAAATTTTAGGTGTTATAGGTTTTGTAGTAATTTGTATACTATCTTTCATAATACCTAATAATCCACTAGAAATAGTAGTAAAAGGTATTAACTATGATTATCCTATGTTTTTATGTATAATTGTTTTCGGTGGTTTATTGTATTCAATAATCTTATATGGTATCTACTTGTTGATAAATACTATATATAAAAAATATCTTAATAAAAATAACAGAGCATAAAAACATAATAATTTTGGAATATAATTTATGATCCAAAATTATTTTTTGTTTTACTATATATTAAACAGGCTAAAAATGGTATAATTATATTGGAAATTTTATATTGTGTAGTTAAATAATATTATTAAATAAGGTGGGATTTGTGTGGAAGAAGAAAGAATATTAAACGAAAATGAGTGGTTAGTTAAAAGTATTGCTAAAAAATATATAGGAAATGGTGTACCATTTGAAGATTTATTACACTATGGAAGATATGGTCTTTGGATAGCATCAGAAAAATTTGATGAAAGCAAAGGAACTAAAATATCTACACTTGCCACCCCTTGGATCAAATGGGAAATTGAAGATTATATTGCTGAAACAAAAGGTATTTCAAATTATAATAGCAAACGAATAAATAAAATGAAAAAAGTAGAAAACGAATTAACACAAGAGTTAAAACGTGATCCTACTGATAAAGAGGTTGCTGATAGATTAGAAATACCATTAGAGAAATTAGTTGAATTGAAAACATTATCACAACAAAATATCTCATTAGAAAGTACTATTGATAGTGAAAGTGATGCTACTCTTTCTGATGTTATTGCTGATAACTCTATGACACCTGAAGAACAAACAATAGATAATGAAAACAAAAAAGATATTCAGCTAATAAAAGAGGCTTTTTTTAAAACTTTATATCCTCACGAAAAACTTATTTATACATTTAAATACAAAGAAGAAATGAATGATACAAATATAGCAAAAAAGCTTGGAGTTAATAGAGTTAAAATTAAGAAAATAGTAGAAAATATTAACAATAAACTTAATGATTTTTATGAATCTGACGAATATCATAATATAACTAATGGAAAAACAGATCGTTTATTGAAAGATATTATTGAAAAACAAAAGAGAAATATTGATATATCTGCAAAGACTGAAAAAATTGCTAAATATGAAGATTATGAAAAATTAGAAGAAAAAAACTTTAAAGATATATCAACAAGATTTCAAGAAGAATATGCAATAAATTTAAGATATCCAACTTTCGAAGAACAATTTAAAAATATTTGTGAACAAAAAGATATAACTGAATCAATGTTTTGCAGAGCAACAAATTTAAGTGAAGAGACGTTTAAATATTATAAAACTAAGGGAGCAATACCAAGTATAAAAGCAATGGTATCTTTTGGTATATACTTCAAATTATCAAGTCATACTATAAATGCACTTCTAGATACAGCTGGATATAGTTTTAAAAAAAATAATAGGACGCATCTTGCATATGCCTTTGTTCTGGAGAAATTAAATGGATATCCTATTGAATATTGTAATAAAGTATTAGAATTATTAGGTATTGAAGAAAAAGATTTTTTAAATATTTATCCACAGGCTAAAAAGAAGAGCAAGAAAAAACAAGAACAAAAGAAAAACTAAAATAAAAAATAATTATTTATCATAGTATTTTGATTTATTGATTTTAATAGAAGCTGTAGTAAAATACGGCTTTTTTTTGTATGTAAAAAAAGGGTGTATCATTTATACACCTCAGATTGTTGACAAAGTGATATATTGAAAAAGAGTATATCGCTTTTTGTT
>CAOKUH010000096.1 GCA_948472605.1 uncultured Mycoplasmatota bacterium | reverse complement strand
TCCTATTATCCACTACTATCACCTATCTTAATAATACCCCCCCCCCCATTAAGAATGTCAAGAAAAAAGCAGACATTTTTTTATGCCTACATTTATCCTTAAATTCAATTTTATCTTACTTTATAATTTATTATACTGCCAAAACAATTCTAAAAGAGTTAGCATTTACTTTACTTGCATGATGATATACATAGGCAAATACTCCTGCTCCATTTCCTCCTGTAATAGAATTACCACGTCTAAACCAAGGAGTTCCTGGTAAAATATACCATGCTTCATCGCCATACCAACTACTTACTTGACTAGCTTGCGTAAGTGAAGTTACGTCTCCAAAAGGACCTAACTCTCCAGTTGCATCTCCTAAAATTCTTCTATTATGTCCTGTATATAATGTACCATAAACATATTTATCATAATATTTAGCACTTGGAAGTTCAACTCCTGTAGTTGTTGTTCCATCACGATTAATTCCAGAAAAACCTGAGTTTTTAGTTGCAGAATCACCACTATAAATTGTACTACCATCACTACTACCCATAACAGCCATTACTAATTCCCAAGCACCACCACTCATATCATAAATTCCACTATAATTTCCTGTGGTACTGGCAACTACACTCGCTTGATTTAAATAATTAATTGTATTAGCTCCATCTACTCCTAATCCTGTAGATTCATACTTATTACATTCTTCATTTGATGAAGTATAACCACAAGTTGGTTCTGTTTTAGAAGCATATCCTGTTATATAAGAACTATTATTGTTAAACCTTACACTTGCTTGACTTCCATATACACTATGTTGTAAATATGCTACTGCTCCCCATTCGGTATTCTTCATCATATGGCTATCTAATTCGCGCTTGTAATTATAACTTGTTAAATGAGCATTAGCAGCAGATATTCCTCTCCAACTATATACATTTGGTTTGATTTGGACTTTTGTGCTATCATTAGTATCTGACTGAGCTAAAGAAGTAGCTGTTGCCCCTTTATATCCTGTCTCAAATTTTCCTACCCATAAACCTGTAGTCCCCATTGAAACAAATGCAGGATGGGTCATATAATCTCCTATTACACAATTACCACTTTCTCCACTAACCATTGGAGTTGTACATTCATTTGTCTTAGAATCATTTGTATTTTCTAACCCAAATTTAACATTAATTGTTCTAGTAGCATCTGTTACTCCATCTTTAGCTGAATAATTACCCAAATCCCATAATTGATAACTATATTTTGGTATCCAGACAAAATAACTTTCTATATTACTTTCAGGAATAACATCATAAGAATTATATTCTACGCTATCATCAACTAAAATAACTGCATTCGCCCAATTCTTTTTCTCATAACTATACCATTCATTATCAACATTGGCTTTAGTAACTTGACCATTTCCATCAATAATAACAGGAACTAAACCATCCGCTAAAACTGGATCTGTTCCATTTAATATGGTTTCTTTATAAGCATTTGTAATTTGATTTTGAACAGCTTCTATTTCTACTTTACTATAAAATTTACCATTTTGAGTATCATTGCCCGCACTACTATCCAACCATAATCTAATACTATGTGTAACACTATCACCACTATTTAAGACACCTGTAAATAATTTATAAGCCTCAACTGCTGTAAAGTTATCAATAGAAGATGGTGTTATCATTGGATTAGTAGATAAAATACTTTTAGCATTATTATCTAGTTTAGTCGCAATATTACTTGCTGCAATTCTATTTTCTACTTCCATTACTTGTAAATTAACATTGTAATTAACATTTGTTGCACAAACATTTGTAACTTTAAAAGTAAATGGTTTAGTATTAGCTCCCGCATCATCAGACATCGGATATGCTGATGTAAGAGAAATTGCACTTGTTAGCTCCTCCATCTCAATACGAACACATCCAGTTTCAATAATATTGATTTCTTTTTGTCTAGCACTATAAGAAATATAAGCATAAGCAATACCAGCAAGTGATGTAAAAATACATATTGCCCCAATCATGAAAATCACAATATTTCTTTTATCTTTAAAAATATTTTTCATACTTTACCTCTCTCTATCATTAATACTAAACTTAGTATAACAAAAAAGAATGTTTTTTACAATTAATTAATTTATAAATTGTTCTATTTTTCTAAAATTTTTATACTTGAAGATTTGTCTTTATGTTCTAAATGAAGTAATTTTTCTGCCTCATGACTCAATGGTTTATCTAATAAATCTTGATAAATCTTTTTTATATCTTCATTTTCATAACTATTTTTTATTTTTGCTACATTATCATTTTGATATAAACTTTTACTTCTTGCTTCAATATAACTAAGTTGCTTAGAAACTGGAATTAATGGTTGTCCAGCGCCTCCAACACATCCATTTGGACATGTCATCACTTCAATGAAATGGTAATTTTTTAAAGAATTAAATATTTTTTTTACATTACTTATTCCATAAATAACTGCCACTTTTATTTTCGTTACACCTAAATCAACTAAAGCTTCTTTAATAGGAATATTTCCCCTAACACTTTCTAAGTTATAAAAATTCTTTGGTGCTTCTTTTTCATTAAGAAGATAATAAGAAGTTCTAAGGGCTGCCTCCATAACTCCACCACTAGTTCCAAATATTACTCCTGCTCCGCTACCCTTTCCTAAAATAGTATCAAATTCTTTTTCTTCTACATTTTTAAAATCTATACCTTTTTCTCTTATTAACATACTAAGCTCACTTGTTGTAATAACATAATCATTATTTAAGTCATTTTTAATTTCATTTTTCTTAGAAACACAAGGCGCTAGAGAAACAGTTATTATATCTTTAGGATTTAAATTTTTTATTTTAGCAAAATAATTTTTAATTACAGCTCCTTGCATTCCTATAGGACTTTTACAACTAGATAAATTATTTAGGTATTCAGGATTATATTTTTCTAGATACAAAACCCAAGAAGGACAGCAACTTGTAAACATAGGTAAATTTTTATTATGTTTAATTCTTTCAATTAATTCTGTTGCCTCTTCCATTATAGTTAAATCTGCTCCAAAAGTTGTATCAAAAACATAGTCAAAACCAATCTTTTTTAAAACTCCTACTAACTTACTTTCTAAAAATTCTCCTTTTTCATAACCAAATTCATCACCTATAGCAACTCTAACTGCTGGACTTATACTTATTGTTACTATAGATTCTTCATCATTAATATTGGCAAGAACTTCTTTATAATTATATTTAGGTACTAAAGCTCCCATTGGACAAGTTAAAATACATTGACCACAATTTATACAATCATCACTTAATAAGTTATTATTATTCTTACAAGTTTCTAAACATTTACCACAATCTATACATCTTTCATCAATTCTTTGTAAAGATGCATTTTCTTTATCTATTAAAACTTTTACCATTTTTGTTGCTCCCTTTTACTTTCACTAATAAGCTCTACATCTATAGTTAATTGCTTAATTCTTTCAATAATTCTTCTCGCCTTCACTAAATCTACATTATTATTTGCTAATGATAAATTAGTCTCTAATTCTTTAATTGTATAATTAGATGTAAAAAAAGTTGTTTTATGTTTATCCATTCGATATTGTAAAATAGTTCCTAAAATTTCATCTCTTCCCCATTCTGTTACTTTTTCAGCCCCAATATCATCAATTAGTAGAATATCAACATTTTTATATCTATTCATTTTGTAAAATAAACTATCAAAATCTTCTTTTAAAGATACTAAAGCTTCGGGAAAATAAATTATTTCAATTGTTGTATTTTTGACATAATTAAGTTCATTTAATAATGCCGATAATAAAAAAGTCTTTCCTGAACCAAAATTACCATGTAAATATAATCCTTTCATATTCTTAGATTCGTCATAATTTTCAAAAAAATCATCCATCCATTTAATAACATTTAATTGTTTTTTATCTTTTGTATCTATATCTTTCATTCTGACTTTTACATTTTCTTGTTCTTCTTTATTCATTAACTTAATTTCATATTTACAAGGCATATAAGTAAAATAAATATTTTTTTCTTTTTTCTCTGCTTTTATAAAATGACCTTTATATGAATTTTTACAAGTATTTATTCCCTTACAATTTTTACAATTTCTTGCCTCTTCAACACATGTTTCTAATTTAGATGTCATTTTCATTGCATCATTACTTTTAATATCCAAAATTTTTACTAATTTAACAAAATCTTGGTCCTTACAGGCCTCTTTAAAACTACTTTCTAAGCTTAATTTATTACCTGTAATTCCCATTTCTTTTAATAAAGGCATACTATTCACTCCTATTAATTTTATTTTAACGAAACTTAACATTTTTTACAAGATTAAGATAAAATTTATAAAAATTTTTACTTATAAAAAAAGTATTTCATGACAAAATACTTAAAATTTACATTTTATTTATTGCTAAGACTAGACGAAACGAAATGCCAATGTCCACCACACCAGTGTAGTAGTCGAACGCGAACGCACCAGACGTCACACCATGGGTCCAATTACCACCGCGGTCGAACCACGGACGAGCTGAATCAACAAAGTGGGCGTGATCGTAATACCAACTTCCTTTATGTCTATTGTTATTATCTGGATCTCTAAAATCCCTAAATGGACCAAACTCTATTGTTCCATCTCCTAATATTCTATGTTGATAATCAGTATTACTTGTACTTGCTCCATATACATCATAATATTTTGAATTTATACTTGTATCTGTTATCCCTGCACTTCCACTTGTTAAACTACTTCTTACTCCCATAACATATTCCCAAGCTCCTCCACTTATATCATATACTCCACTATAATTTCCTGTCGTACTAGCTATTACACTACTTGGATTTAAATAATTGATTGTATATGTTCCATCTACACCTAAACTTGTACCTTCATTTCGATTTCCTTCTATACTTGTTCCATTATTATATCCAAGCGTTGGCTCTTCTGTTGCTGCATATCCTGTTATATAAGCATTATTGTTGTTTATTCTTACACTTTCACTACTTCCATATACACTATATTGTAAATATGTGACTGCTCCCCACTCAGTATTCTTCATCATATGACTATCTAATACTCTTTTATAATTATAACTTGCATTAAATGCATTTCCTACACTTATATTTCTCCAACTATAGACATTTGGCTTGATTTGGATTTTTGTTGAATCTGAACTATTTACTTGAGCAGCTGTAGTACTTGTAGCTCCTTTGTAACCAGTTTCAAATTTACCTACCCATAAACCTCGAGTTCCCATTGAAACAAATGCTGGAGGAGTCATATAATCTCCTATTTTACAATTACCTGTTGCGCCCGAAGTCATTGGGGTTGTACATTCACCATCATTATCATCACTCGTATTGTTTAATCCAAACTTGATTGGTATTTCATGTACTTTACTTGTATCTATTGTTGTAAGTCCTGTATAATTCCCTAAATCCCATAACTGATAACT
>CAOKUH010000095.1 GCA_948472605.1 uncultured Mycoplasmatota bacterium | reverse complement strand
TCTTTAAAGGTTCTATCAAATTTAGCAGTATAGAATTTAGTATCGTTGTTGTTTTTCATAATTAACCTCATTTCTACTAATATATATACACCCTAAATTTGATATTTCCTTTTTTTAAACAATAATTTTTATAAAAAAGTTGAGTTAAATATAGTAAATGATAAATCAAAGAGAATCAAATTATAATGGTTTTAAAGCCCATATTTTCAGATTGTTAATAATACTTAGATTTAAAAATGACAATTTATGTGATTATCTATAGCAAAATATAATAGAACTAATTAGAAAAAGAAAAAGAAATTATAAAATTATGCTATAATTAATTAGGTGAAACAATGAAAAATATTTATGGAATAACAAGAGAATCTTTAGAAAATTATTTTTTGGAAATAGGAGAAAAGAAGTTTAAAGCTTTACAAGTTTTTGAATGGCTTTATCAGAAAGAAGAGGCTAATCCTGATAATTGGTCTAATATAAAAAAAGAAATAAGAGATAAAATAAAATCTGATTTTTCTTTTAGTGTTCCTAAAATTATTCGTAGAGAACGTGATACTTTAACAAGAAAGTATCTATTTCAACTTTCGGATCAAAACTATATTGAAGCTGTTGTAATGTATCATGATTATGGCATAAGTTTATGTGTTTCTAGTCAAGTTGGTTGTAATATGGGATGTGCTTTTTGTGAAAGTGGAAGATTAAAAAAAGTAAGAAATTTAGAAACTTTCGAAATGGTTAGTCAAATATTATTAATTGAAAGTGATATAAAGATGCGTATTTCAAGTGTTGTTATTATGGGTATTGGAGAACCTTTAGATAACTTTCGAAATGTTATGAATTTTATAAATATTATAAATGATGCTAAAGGACTCGCTATTGGAATACGTCATATTACTTTATCAACAAGTGGAATAGTACCCAAAATATATGATTTAATGAATATGGATATTCAAATAAATTTGGCTATTTCTTTGCATGCTCCAAATGATGAAATTAGAAATCGCTTAATGAAAGTAAATAAAGTGTATAATATAAGTCAACTAATTACAGCTATTCGTGATTATATTGCACATACTAATAGACGAGTAACCATAGAATATGTTATGCTTAAAGAGATAAATGATAGTGAAGATTGTGCTTTAGAATTGGCAAATTTGTTAAAAGGGATGAATATTTATGTTAATTTAATTCCTTACAATGAAACTAATCATATTAATTTATCAAAAAGTGATGCTAAAACTATTAGTAACTTTTGTGCAGCTTTAAAAAGTAAAGGCATTAACGTAACTATTAGAAAAGAATTTGGCAGTAAAATATCTGCTGCTTGTGGGCAGCTTAGAAGCAAAGAGGTGGAAAAATGAAAAGTTTTTATTTAACCGATGCTGGTAGAGTTAGAAGTCACAATGAGGATAGTGTAACTATTCTTAAAAATATAAATAATGAATATTTATTAATGGTTGCTGATGGTATGGGGGGACATAGAGCAGGAGAAGTGGCATCTAGTCTTGTTGTTACGCATTTTGGTAAGCGCTTTAGTTCTATTGCTTCCATTGGTTCTAAATTAGATGCTGTCAATTGGCTTAATGATAATGCAAGTGAAGTAAATAATGAAATTATAGAATATGCTAAAAAAAATCCTGGAGCTAGAGGACTTGGAACTACTTTAGTTTTAGCTCTATTGACGGAAGATTACTTAATATTCGGTAATATTGGAGATTCTACAGGGTATGTTTTAAAAAATGGTCATTTACATCAAGTTACAAAGCCCCATTCTTTAGTTAACTTACTTGTAGAAACTGGTCAATTAACGGAAGAGGAAGCAAAATACCATCCTAAAAAAAATGTTTTGATGAAGGCTTTAGGAGCTATGGAGAAAGTAGAA
Organism: uncultured Mycoplasmatota bacterium; assembly: GCA_948472605.1. Lineage (GTDB taxonomy): Bacteria > Bacillota_I > Bacilli_A > RF39 > UBA660 > MGBC108787. The sequence goes on along the minus strand of CAOKUH010000095.1, from coordinate 3,646 downwards.
CTAGATATATTTGATGTCGATTTATCAAGTGAAGCAATACTACTTTGTAGTGATGGCTTGACTAATATGTTAAGTGATGAACAAATAGAGAAAGTATTAAATGATAATACTTTAACAATTGAAGAAAAAATTATAAAATTAATTAGAAAATGTAATGTCAGGGGAGGACAAGACAATATATCAATCGCTTATTTACAAATTAAAGAAAGTGGTGAAATAGAATGATAATGAAGGGGCAAAAGATTAGTGATCGTTATCAAATTATTAAAAGTATTGGTGAGGGAGGAATGGCAAATGTCTACCTTGCTTATGATACAATTTTAGATAGAAATGTTGCTATTAAACTTTTAAGAGGAGATCTTGCTAGTGATGAAAAATTTGTCCATCGTTTTCAAAGAGAAGCCCTATCAGCTAGTAGTTTAAATCATCCTAATATTGTTGAAGTTTACGATGTTGGGGAAGACAATGGCGAATATTATATCGTTATGGAATATATTGAAGGTAAGCATTTAAAAGATTTAATAAAAAGAAGAGGAAAACTTACAATAAGTGAAGTTATAGATATAATGCTTCAAATTACAGATGGTATGAGTGTTGCTCATGATGCTTATATAATTCATCGTGATATAAAACCGCAAAATATAATGATTTTAGAAAATGGGCTAGTAAAGATAACTGATTTTGGTATAGCAATGGCAATGAATGCCACTCAACTTACTCAAACGAATTCTGTTATGGGAAGTGTTCATTATTTGCCACCAGAACAAGCAAATGGTAAAGGGGCAGGACTTCAAAGTGATATATATTCAATGGGAATAGTCATGTATGAACTTTTAACTGGTAAATTACCTTTTAGAGGAGATAATGCTGTTGAAATTGCTTTAAAACAATTAAAAGAAGCAATGCCAGATATTAAAGAGGAACTTCCTAGTGTACCTAATAGTATAGCTAATATTATCTTTAAAGCAACGGCGAAAAATCCTAAAAATCGTTATGCTGATGCGAGAGAAATGCATGAAGATTTGAAAACATGTATGAACGATGCAAGAGCAAATGAACCAAGAATAACTTTTCAATATTCAGAAAAATTTCTGGATGATACTAAAGTAACAAAAAAAGAAAATAAAAAAGAAAGTAAGGGTGAAGATACTATAGCAAAGCAAATAACCAAAAATGATTTAAAAAAGCAAAATAAATTATTGATTATCTTAGCTTCAATATTTACGATGTTAGTTGTAGCAATTACATGTGTTGTTGTCTTAATACCATTTATTACTAATGGAAAAGAAATTGAAGTACCATCTGTTACTAATAAAACTGTGACAGAGGCTATTCAAATATTACAAGATGCTGGATTTATAGTAAGTGATGAGCAACAGGAACAATCATCTAGTGAAGTAAAAGAAGGAAATGTTGTCAAGACAAACCCAGCAAGTGGTAGCAAGAGAACTAAAGGAACAGAGATTACATTATATGTTTCTATTGGTGATACTAAAATAACAATTGAAAAATACATTGGTAAAAATTATTTGGAAATAAAAGGTGCTTTAGAAGCTAAAGGGTTACAGGTTTTAATTGAAAAAAGAGATGTTGAGGAAAATAGTACAGCTAAAGATGGAGAAATAATTGATCAATCTGCAAAAGAAGGAGATAAATTATCAGTTGGAGATACTATTACGTTATATATTCCAAATGTTGTAAGTAAATATCCAAACTTTAAAGAAGGAAATTTTACATTAGAAGAAATAGAGGCATTCTGTAAAGAACATAATATTGCTTTAACTATTGAAGAGGTAATGACTAGTGATTATCCAGCAGGTACTATTATAGAACAAAGTAAACCTGAAGGATATACAATTATATCATCTGGAGCTAGCTTAACTATTAAAATAGCTGTTCCACCTGAAGGTGAAGATATATGTGATGAAATATCACAAGCATTAGGACAATGTTAATATGGAAGGTAAAATAATAAAAATTATAAGTAACTTATATACTATTGAAACAAGTGAAGGAGAAATAGATTGCCATGCTAGAGGAAAATTTCGCAATGAAGATATAACACCTCTAGTTGGTGATAAATGTATTATTGATAAAGATAATAAATATATATTAGAAATATTACCTAGAGAAAATGAACTTAAAAGACCATCTATAGCTAATGTAGATATGGCTCTAATAGTAACTAGTGTCAAAAAACCTAATTTGTCTTTTAATTTACTAGATAAAATGATAAGTATAATAACAATCAATAATATAGAACCAGTTTTAGTATTTACTAAATTAGATTTACTTAATAAAAAAGAATTAAATGATTTAAAAAAAACTATAAAATATTATAAAAGTATAGGCTATAAAGTAATTACTAATAAGGAATATAAAAAACTAAATAAGATATTAAAAAATAAAATAGTGGTAGTTACAGGTCAAACTGGTGCAGGTAAAAGTACTCTTTTAAATAAAATAGATAAATCACTAAATCTAAAAACTGATGAAATAAGTGAAAGCCTTGGAAGAGGAAAACATACTACTCGTCATGTAGAATTATTTAAATTTAAAAAATTTTTAATTGCAGATACTCCTGGATTTTCTAGTTTAGAATTTAATAATATAAAAAAAGAAGATATAAAAAATAGTTTTGTTGAGTTTAAAAAATATAATTGCCCATATAAAGATTGTATGCATAATAAAGAAATTAATTGTGAAGTAAAAACAGCTGTAAGTAAAGATGAGATACTTTTATCAAGGTATAATAATTACTTAGAATTTATAAAGAATAAATAAGGAGGAAATATGAAAACATCAGTATCATTTTTAAGTATAAATAATTCTTTTGAAAAAACACTTAAATTAATTAATGAATCAAAAGTAGATTTTATTCATGTGGATGTAGCTGATGGGCTACTTGTTAATAATATAACGCATTTTGATAAATCAATGTTGGATATTTTAAGAAAAAGTAAGAAGCCAAAAGAAGTTCATTTAATGACTTTACATTTAAGAAAATATATTGATATTTTCATGTATTTAAATCCAGAAATAATTATTTATGAATTTGAAGCTACTACTAATCATAATAAGATAATTAAATATTTAAATTCTAAAAATGTAAAAGTTGGAATCGCTATAAGTCCTTTGACTGATTTAGATTTATTAGTTCCTTATTTAAAAAAAATAGACTTAGTTTTAGTAATGGCAATTATACCAGGTTATGGTGGACAAAAATTTTTACCAAGTACAATAGAAAGGCTAAAAAGATTAGAAGAAATAAAAAAGGAAAATAATTTAACATTCTTAATTAGCATAGATGGAGGAATTAATGATAATTCTCTTAATTTATTAAATGATACAAAATTAGATAGAATAGTTGCTGGTTCTTATATTTGTAAGAGTACAAATTTTGATCGTCAAATTGAAAAATTGAAGTTTTAAGATTATCGAAAGAGGAAGTTGCTGCTTCTTCTTTCTTTTTACCTTCTCAATCTTTCTATCAACACAAAAAAGTGCTTGTATTTCTGCACTTTAATTTATCATATTTTCATTTATTTGTATAATTTATTTTGACGATTTGGTTTATTTTTTTATTAGTTTATTTTGCATTAGTCAAGTAAAAGTAGACAATATATTAAAAAAACATGGGGGATTT
>CAOKUH010000094.1 GCA_948472605.1 uncultured Mycoplasmatota bacterium | reverse complement strand
TCTGACATTTTTATATTCGTCATTTCCTACATTTTTATCTTAGCATTAACAAAATGGATGATTTTTAAATGAATCTATTTTTGACAGTTCAATTATATCTACTTTACTCATAATTAGTTCACCTCATAAGTTAATTTCCATTCGATATATTCTTCATAAGATATTTCTCTTTTAAATCTTTTATTTCTCATTATCTCCCATTCATTTATAAATGTTTTAACTTGATTTATATTATTTTCATTGACATTAGGAACATTTGATAGATCAATCTTATATCGTGGAATTAATTCTTCCAACCACATAAATGTGTATAATATATCTATCGTATTTTTAAAATCATATTTTTTTATAGCATTATAGTTTACATTTAAGATTTTAGATAATTCTAAAGTTCTTTCATCTTTGGGATTTCTATCACCTTTTTCATATCTAGTCATAGTTCTTCTCTTACATTCTCCAGTAAGTCCAAGTTTATCAGACACTTCATCTTGAGTCATAAATCTAAATTTCCTAGCAAAAGCAATTCTTGAACCTTGTGATAAATCTTCTAATTCTGGTTTAGTGTATAATAATCGCATTTTTAATACCTCCAAATTTCTATCGCACCAAGCACGAAAAAAGACTAAGATTTGCAACTATAAGTCATCTTAGTCTTTAATATTTTATATAAATTATATTTTTTCATCCTTTGAGAACAATATCATTACTCAGAATATAAACTTCAAAAATCATTTATTCCTTGTAATTAAAGGGATTAAAGCGATTATTGCTCTATACTACTTATTCATCCCTTGTTTGATAGCGGCTTGAGCTGCAGCAAGGCGAGCAATTGGAACTCTAAATGGTGAACAAGATACATAATCTAAGCCAACATTTTCACAAAATTCAATAGTTGCAGGATCTCCTCCATGTTCTCCACATATTCCTAAATGAATATCACTTCTTGTACTTTTTCCTTTTTCTGCTGCTATACGAACTAAAGCTCCAACTCCATCTTCATCTATTTTAGCAAATGGATCGCTTTCAAAAATACCTTTATTATAGTAATCGTTTAAGAATTTACCAGCATCATCACGACTGAAACCAAATGTCATTTGAGTTAAATCATTTGTTCCAAATGAGAAAAATTCAGCTTCTTTAGCAATTACATCTGCAAGTAATGCTGCTCTTGGAATCTCAATCATTGTTCCAACTTGATATTTTAAGTCAACATTAGAATTTTTAATAATTTCATCAGCTGTAGCACAAACTATATTTTTAACATATTTAAGCTCATTAATATCTCCAACTAAAGGTATCATAATTTCTGGTGTAACTTCTATTCCTTCTTTATTTACATTAATAGCAGCTTCAATTACAGCTCTTGTTTGCATTTTAGCTATTTCTGGATATGTTACTGCAAGTCTACATCCACGATGACCCATCATTGGATTAAATTCTTTTAATGATTCAATTCTTGTTTTTAAAGATTCAAAACTCATTCCTAAAGATTCAGCTAGGGTTTCAATTTCGTTATCTTCTTTTGGTAAAAATTCATGAAGTGGTGGATCTAAATAACGAATAACAACTGGATATGGAGCCATTGCACGATATAATTCTTCAAAATCATTTCTTTGATAAGGAAGAATCTTTTCTAATGCCTCTTCTCTTTGTTCAAGAGTATCAGCAGCAATCATTCTTCTAAAATTAAATATTCTTTCGCTTTCAAAGAACATGTGTTCTGTACGGCAAAGTCCAATACCTTCTGCTCCAAATGTCTTAGCTTGTATAGCATCTTTAGGAGTATCAGCATTAGTTCTGATTTTCATACGACGATAATTATCAGCCCAAGTCATAAAGACTTTAAAATCACCACTTATACTTGGTTCAACACTTTCTATAATTCCATTGTAAACTTTTCCAGTGCTTCCATCTAGAGAAATTTCGTCTCCTTCTTTATATACTTGACCATTTGCTGTAGTAAGAGTTTTAGCCTCTTCATCGATTTTTAATTCTCCACAGCCACTAACACAACATCTTCCCATACCACGAGCAACAACAGCAGCATGACTAGTCATACCTCCACGAATAGTAAGTATTCCTTTAGCATGGTTCATTCCTTCTATATCTTCAGGACTTGTCTCTAATCTAACTAAAATTGTATTTTCTCCATTTTTACTAGCTTCTATAACATCTTTGGCATTAAAATATATCTTTCCTGCTCCTGCTCCAGGACTAGCAGCAAGACCAGTAGCAATAACTTCACCATTTTTTAAAGCATCAGTACTAAATGTTGGATGAAGCAAAGCATCTAATTGTTTAGGCTCAACTTTTAATAAAGCTTCGCTTTCGCTAATCATTCCTTCATTAACTAAGTCAACAGCAACTTTTAAAGCAGCAGCAGCTGTACGTTTACCATTTCTAGTTTGAAGCATAAATAGTTTACCATTTTCAATAGTAAATTCCATATCTTGCATATCTTTATAGTGATTTTCTAACTTTTCAGCAATGTTTACAAACTCTTTATAAACATCTGGCATATCTGTTTCAAGTTTACTAATTGGTTCTGGTGTACGAATACCAGCAACAACATCCTCACCTTGAGCATTGATTAAATATTCACCATATAATTTTTTCTCTCCTGTTGCAGGATTTCTTGTAAATGCTACACCAGTTCCTGAATTATCTCCACGATTACCATATACCATTTCTTGAACATTTACAGCTGTTCCCCAACTTGATGGTATATCATTCATTCTTCGATAATAAATAGCACGATCATTATTCCAACTTCTAAATACTGCAGTTACAGCTTCAATAAGTTGGATTTTAGGATCTTGAGGAAAGTCACTTCCTGCAATATCTTTGTAAATATTTTTAAAGTCATTAGTAATACTTACCATATCCTCATCAGTCAATTCTGTATCGTATTTTACACCTTTATTTTCTTTTACTTCATCTAAATGTCTTTCAAAAGAACTCTTCGGATAACCTTTAACAACATCTGCAAACATTTGGATAAATCTACGATATGAATCGTATACAAATCTTTTGTTGTTAGTAGCTTTAGTAAATCCTTCAGCAACTTCATCATTTAAACCTAAGTTTAATACTGTATCCATCATTCCTGGCATACTAGCTCTTGCCCCACTTCTAACACTTACTAAAAGTGGATTTTCAATATCTCCAAATTTCTTTCCCGTCATTTCTTCAAGTTCAGCAACTTTTTCATATATTTCATTTTTAATGTCTTCACTAATTGTTTCATTATTATCATAATAATTTGTACAAGCTTCTGTTGTAACTGTAAATCCTCTTGGTACAGGCATTCCAATATTAGTCATTTCTGCTAAATTAGCTCCTTTTCCTCCAAGAAGTTCGCGCATATCTTTATTTCCTTCACTGAATAAATAAACATATTTTTTCATTAATCTTTCCTCCTTAAATTTAATCTATTTTATTATAACAAGTTAAAAAAAATACGACAATAAACTCGCGTATTTTTGACAAAATATATACATTTTTTCCATATTACAACATTATTAATTTGAGTTACTTTCTTTCATCTTTATGAGCACTTAAATAGACCGCTCTTAATCTTTCGTTAGATACATGTGTGTAAATTTGGGTCGTTGACAGACTAGAATGACCAAGTAATTCTTGGACACTTCTTAAATCTGCTCCATTATTTAATAAATGTGTTGCAAATGTATGTCTTAAAGTATGAGGACTTACATTATTTTTTATAGCGACTAATTTCATTATTTCATCAATAATTTGCGCCACTCTTCTTGGTGTTAATTTACCACTTTCTTTAGATACTAATAAATAATCACTAATTTTATCTTTTAAAATTATATCTCGTTCTTTTAAGTAATTATTTAATATATCACTCGTATATTCTCCATAAAAAACTATTCTTTCTTTGCTACCTTTACCTAAAACTTTAATTTGATTTTTACTTTTATCTATATTCTTTAATTTTATATTAACAAGTTCATCAACACGACATCCTGTATCATAAAGCAATTCTATAATAAGTAAATCTCTAATAGTATAAATTGTTTTTCTATATTCTTTTATATTAGGAAAATTTAAAATACGCTCCATATCAATTTCCGTAATATAATTTGGTAGTTTACGTTCTAATTTAGGGTTTCTAATACTTGCAAAAATATTTTTACTTATTTTATCTTTACTTACTAAATAACGATAAAAACTACGAATTGAACTTATATTTTTAGAAATACTTCTATTTTTATATTGTGATTTATCTAAATATTTCAAATAATTTCTTATTTCATCTTTTGTTATATTAATATATTTAATATTATTTTCTTCTAGATATATTTTATATTTATATAATTCAATTTCATAAGACTTAATGGTATTTTCACTATAATTAAGTTCTATTCTTAAATATTCTAGATAGTTTTCTATTTCTTTTTCCATTAACGTCTATGGCCATTCATATCGTGATAATCATCACTACTAGCATATGGTCTTCTGCCAATAGATTTCCTAAATTGTCGTTCTCTTTCTAAAATAGCTCTTTTTTCTCTAAGATCTAATCTTTGCTTTTTTAATTTTAATTCATCTAAAGATAAGCATAATAATTCTTCTAAATCTTCTGTTGGATCTTGTACAATAATCTTTTGTGCCAAAGAATATATAGTATCTTCTTTCTTTTTATTTTTTTTGAAATAAAAATTTCTTTCAATATCTGTTTCACTAAAATATCCCATATTACTACTCCTATTCTATTTACATTTTAGCAAATCACTAAAATTAAGTCTATGGTAATTTATGAAAAAATAATACCAATTTGTTACAATTATGATTTATTCTTATTTTTCTTTTAATTTATATGGATAATACCAAACGGAAAGAGTTGCCTACATTCATTTCACCTGTTCCGCTAATGAACGCAAAAGCACCAGATGGTTCGTCATAATACCAATTTCCTCCACGAGTTATCCAAGAATTATTCCTTTTAACAAAATTAGCATAATCACTATACCAACTTGATGTAAAATTTAAAAATGGTCCTAATTCCCCTATTGCATCACCTAATATTCGATATTGATAGCTCATAAAATCTTCTGCCTCTCTATAGACATCATAATACTTTGCGTCAATATTTTCAGCTATTTCAGCATTTCCACTAGATAAGCTCCCTGATACACCCATTACATATTCCAAAGATCCTCCACTTAAATCATAGATTCCACTATAATTTCCTGTGGTACTTGCAAAAACGCTAAGAGAATTTAAATAATTTTTTGTTTCTGCTCCATCTATTCCTAAATTTGTACTTTCATTTGTAGAACTGGTTGAAATCTTAGCATAACCAGTTATATATGAACTATTATTATTTTTTGTTATTTCTTCACATAAACCATCTGTACATCTTCCATATTTGGAATGTTGTAAATAAGAAACTGCTCCCCATTCGGTATTCTTCATCATATGACTATCTAATTCACGCTTGTAATTGTAACTTGCATTAAAGGCATTTCCTACTGCTATATTTCTCCAACTATAGACATTCGGCTTGATTTGGATTTTACTACTATCACTT
>CAOKUH010000093.1 GCA_948472605.1 uncultured Mycoplasmatota bacterium | reverse complement strand
AAATCAAAACTCGTGATGATAGAATTGAAGAATTAGAGTATGACTTAAATGATGCCAATGATACCATTTATGAGTTGGAATATAAAGTATCAAAACTAGAAGAAACTTTAAATTATTTTAAAGAATTATGGCAAAAATTTATTAAATTCTTACAAGATAAATTCTTCTCTAGCAATAAATATGATGATTTTATAAACGATTTATATGATGAGGAAATAATTGATGATAATGAATTAGGTATAATACAAAATAATAAAAATATTGATAAAAGTGATGATTTTGAAAAATAAAAAATGAGGTTGTGTGGTTGCACAAAATCACTTTTTATGGTAGTATATACACCAATTCAAAAAGGGGGATATTTGAATATGGCAACTGAATTAGAAGAAATGAAATGGAAATTACATAAGAAAAGATATGATGAATTGTTTAACTATGGGGTGAAACAAGGTCTTATTGGTGCCTATGATAAGAAACTAATAGAAAATTTAAGACATATTTATTATGGTGGACTTCCAGCATCCATATTATTATTACATGGTAAATTAAGTAATGGTCATTGCTATGATAGAGGAACATTAGTAACTTTAGGATTTGGTGATGATGATTTTCAAGTTGTTGATGCAGATATTGAGAGTTTAAGATTAAATCCACAATACATCGACGAATATAGAAATGGAAATGGAAGTGAACATTTTGCTAATCATTGTTTTGCAGAAAGAACATTAAAAGATGGCACAACATTAGTTTATGATACTTCTGTTGGATTAGTATTTGAGAAAGATTTATATTATAAACTTGAAAATCCAAAAATTACAAAGGTTAACGACAGGAAAACAACTCTTAGATTTTTATATTATGATTTTCAACAAGATTCAGATATTGAAAAAGATAAATATGCTTTACCATTGATTTTGCCTAATATAGAAAATTGTTTAGTTGCAACTCAGCCATTTTATTTAGAACAATTAAAACAAGAGATTGAAATATTAAAGCAAGAAGTTGATTATGATGCTGTATGTAAAGAAATCCATGAAGATATGAAAGCAAAAGGTTTCTTTAGTTAACAAGGAGGAAATGAAATGTTTGGAATTAATGAAATATTAGATAAAGTTATTTCAAAAAAAGAATTAACAGAAGAAGAAAAATTTAAAATATTACGATCTAAAAGAATTGATACAAAAGTTGTAGAATATTTAATGAATAAGTTAAATAACCTACATATTGAGGTATTAGGCAAATATGAAGGTTCTTTGTTTGAATTAATGCCAGTAGGAAAACTTGAAGGATGGTGTTGGCAAACGACAGAATCAGCAATAGTATTTTTAAATGATGATGATTATATTGAGAGAGGAAACTTAAAGTTTGATGAAAGAACACCAGAGTATTACCATTCATGGATATGTTTTAAGTTTGATGGCACTGAATATGTTTTAGACCCTTGTTTAAGTTTTTTATGCAAAAAGAGTGATTATTCAAAAATATTTGAAATTGATGTAAAAGGAAAAGTAAGTGCTAAAGCAGTACAAGAAGAACTAATTAGACAAATTACTGCACCTAAAGAAGAAGACAATTCAGAAGCTCACAAAGCATTTCAATCATTTATGAAAAGTTTTATGGGTGATTCTTATGATAGTTATGTAGAAAGGAAAAAGGAAGAAGTTACAGTTTGTGGCCCAGAAGATGTAAATACTCCACTATATAGAAATGGTGCAGGTTATAGAACAGAAATTGATAATGGAAAAATCAAAAAATTAACTGTTCATTATTACTACACAGATTGTTAATAATAAAATGTTCTAAAAAATTGTAGAATTATTTTTTAGAATAGTTTATAATTATATTAAGAAATTGATACAAATATTGTATTGATTACTTACTTTAGCGAAAAAAGTTTGAAATAACTTTCTTACTCGCACCAGATTGATAGGAAACTCGAACTTTTTATTCGAGAGTAATAAATATTAACTAGAAGTACCGTCTAGTTTTTTTGTTATTTGAGAATGGAAGTGATGAGTTTTTTATGAAAGTAGAAGTAAAAGAATTAAAAATTAGTAATGAATTGCAAAAGAAAATTGATATGATATGTAGATTCGCAGGTGTAAGTTCTGCCTTTTCAAGTGGATGTGTAAAAAATATCAAAGGAACAAATATTGCCTATGTTAAACCTCATATCTTATCAGTTAATGGAAATGACTATTTATTATTTGAAGAATGCGATGATGTATTTATAAATGGTTATTCCAAAAGTATTAAGTTAAAAGATTTAGAAAGGCATTTGAAAGAAACTAAATAATTTAATTTAAAACTAGGCGTACAAAATAAGGCGTACTTTGAGGTTAAAAGTATGGGACTTTTGTACTTTTAATCTCTCTTTAAAAAAATAAGAAAAGGAGAGATTTAAAAATGAACAATGAAAAAAGAATTGCAGGGATTTACATTAGAGTGAGTACACTCGACCAAGCCCGTGAAGGATTTAGTCTAGGACAACAAGAAGAACAATTAAAAGCCTTTTGTGAGCGAAAAGGTTATGAGATTTACAAAGTATATGCTGATGAAGGAATAAGTGCTAAAAACGATAAAAGACCAGCATATAGAGAAATGTTAAAAGATGTAAAAAATGGTACAATTAATGTTATTGTGGCATTTAAAATGGATAGACTTACTCGTAGTGTTTATGATGTAGAAAAACTAATGACAGTAGTTGATAATGCAGGTTGTGATATAGATTGTTTAAATGATTCATCAAATACTACTACTTCTACTGGAAGACTAACTCTAAGAATTATGACAAGCGTAAGCCAAAATGAAATAGAAAAATGTTCAGAAAGAACGAAGTTTGGTATGGTGGGAGCAATCCAAGCAGGACAGCCATCTAGTACATAATAGCACCAATATTTTAACACAAAAATATCATAGTTTAATTGCTATGATATTTTATAGGATTCCAAAGGATTTCCTTTGGCACAAAGCTAAATTGTTTTTGACAACTTAGTAGTGTGTTACTTACTTGGTAGATAAGAAACTAGATATATCAATTTCTTGATCATTAATTAGAAATATGAAATTTACATTTAAGTAATTAGCTACTTTGTAAGGAATAGTAATTGCTTTTGGCCAGTCATGTAATATATTAAAATTAAAATCTTTATTTGTATAATAATTAACAATTAGACATTCATCTGAAATTTTAATATTAACTTTCTTAATCTTTTGTATTTCTTTATTCATAGTATCTTGAATACTAGAATTTATAGTTCTATGATAGGTAACATCTAACTTATCTGCTAAAACTAAAGCTAAACCTACTAAAGATGTTATATTATTTCCTTTCGAATGGTCTTGAATTGCTTGTTTTAAAACTTCCAATTCATCTTCAGTTAAATCATTTATTTCAATATAATCTACAAATATTTTACTACTTTCTAAAGCATGTTCCACTTTATCTCCTTTGCTTAAACCAATATCATGTAAAAGTGCAGCAGCCATTCCTAATTCAATAGTTCTTTCATCAGCATTTAATTGTACTAATATATCTTTAACATAATTAGCAACTCTTTTATAATGTTCTAATCCATGTTCCCAATCCCATTTACCATCTGTTATAAATTTGATACTTTCAATTTTTTGAACTGTTTTCAAATATTCTTTATTATTTAAAATTTTACTGTATAACTTCATAAATAGTTACCTCCTAGATATAATTTTACCATTTTTTAGATAAATTAACAATTGGTGCTATTATGTACGTGGTAGACACATTCCAAATCATACACCACTAGGATTTAAAAGAGATAACAAAAAGTTAGTACCTGATCCACTTACTAAGGATTTAGTAGTTAGAATGTACGATTTATATTTAGAAGGTAAAAGTTATCAAGCAATCGCAAATATTTATAATAAAGAACAAGTTTTAGGTAAAACAAATTGGAAAGACTCTACTATTGTGAAGATAATGACAAATGAACTTTATAAAGGTGATTATCTTCATGGTAAGAAAACAAAAAATCCTACTTATTATGAAAATGTAGTTGAGCCTATTGTATCTAAAGAAAAATGGGATAATTGTCAGTATCAAAAGAAAAGAAATGCTAGGCATTACGAAAGAACGGCAACCTACCTTTTTACTAATAAACTAAAGTGTTCAGAATGTGGAAGATTTCTAGGTGGATGTGCTACTACAAAACCAAATGGAAAGAAATATTATTACTATAAATGCAAAAAATGTAAAACAAACTACAAGGAAGAAGAAATCAAAAATGGATTATTAATTCAGCTATATGAATTGATACAGAAAGATAACTTAATCAATAAATACTATACACCTTTTATCAAGTCCAAATTAGATAATAATACCGAAGAATTTACTAAAAAGATTAAAGAATTAGAAAAACAAAAAGATAGAATTAAAAGTGCTTATATGCAAGGTATTGTAAAAATGGATGAGTTTGGTAATGAATTAAAATCTATTGAGTTTAATATTGAAGAATTGAATAAGAAAATCAAAGAACAAAAGCAAGTCGAAAACTTCAATTTTACAACAAATGATTTATTAGTTTTAGAAGATACAAAGAAAATTGATGAACTTATCTACCCTGATAAACTAATGGAAAACATTTTAAGTTTAACAAATTCTCCAAGAGAAGAAATGAAAAGAATTATTGCTACCTATATTGATAATATTGAAGTTAGTAAAGTTGGAGAACAAACAGAACAAAAATATATCGAGTACAGAAAGAGTTTTTTAGCTGATTTAGTAAACTTTCATAATGAATATGGTGTTCCTTGTAATTGGAGTATCTTTGAAGATTCTGATGGTTCTAAAATTGCTATGAATCACGAAGGTAAAACAAGTAAAGAAGCACAGGAATATTTTGATAAACTTCAAGATACGATTAAAAATGATAAATTAAAACTAAATTACTATGAGATTGAAGCAGATGAACAGTTAGAAGATGTAGGATTTATTCCTAATGGAGATTATGAAAAAGTATTAAGATTAATTGTTTTATCGGATGCCAAAAGATATAATGATAAAACTTTAAGATTAGGTGTTATTACTCTAGATTTAGAAAGTGCAATCCTAAGTCGTGTTAGTAAGACAAAGGAGGTCTCAAATGAGTTATGCCATATTTAGGTGTGAAGGTGTTAAATCATTAAGTGATTTAACTAATAGAGGTAAGCATAACAAAAGAGAAAAAGAATCTTATAAAACAAACCCTGATATTAGAATAGAAGATAGTCATAAAAATATTGAACTTATTAAGTGTGGTAAAAGATACATTGATAGATTTTATGAAATAACAAAAGATTATCGTTTAGAATTTAACGAAAGAATGAAAAACGCTAGATCTGATAGAAAGAAAAGTTTTTATCAAATGGTAAATGATTCTAAAAGTGTTGTTGCAGATGAAATACTTTTTACAAGTGATAAGATATTCTTTGATAATTTATCTGAAGAAGAATTGATGAAATGGGCAAATACTGTATTGGACTTTGTTTATGAAGACTTAGGTTACAAAAAAGATCAAATAATACATGCAACATTACACATGGATGAAAAAACTCCTC
>CAOKUH010000092.1 GCA_948472605.1 uncultured Mycoplasmatota bacterium | reverse complement strand
TAGGTTTTTCCTAGTCAAAATAACTCTTTTATAAAAATTTCATGTCTTTGTCCTGCTAACTTTTATAAACTTAAAGTTATTTATATAATTTACAAATTAGTACTATGGAGATGAATTAATGAATGTGAATGAAGAATTAAAAAGATATGTTGAACAAAATATATTTCCTCAGTATATTTTGAACGATAAAGGACATCAAATAAAGCATATAAAATATGTTATTAATAGATGTTCTAAATTAAGTAAAAATATGGATGTTGATAATAACATGCTTTATGTAATAGCAGCATATCATGACATTGGTCATCATGTAGATTATAAAAATCATGAAAAGGTTTCTGCTCAAATTATGTATAATGATACAAATTTAAAAAAGTTTTTCAGTGACAAAAATCTAATAATAATGAAAGAAGCAATAGAAGATCATAGAGCTTCGTTAGATAGAGAACCCAGAAGTATTTACGGAAAACTATTATCGTCTGCAGATAGAAACATTGATGTTGATGACTCATTAAAAAGAATTTATCTCTATAGCATTACACATTTTGATAACCTTAATGATGATGAAACAATTGAAGAGTGTTATAAACATACATTAAAAAAGTTTGGTAATGATGGTTATGCTAATTTCTTTTTAGAAGATATGGAATATAACAATTACTTAAAAGAATTACATAATCTTTTAAATAATAAAGAAAAATTTATTGAAAGACTAAAAAAAATTATTTCTACAATTAAATAAAAAAATTGCTACATAATAAGGGTAATACTATCCTTATTATGGCGGAGACTTAAGTGGCTACGCCACTAGTCTCGCCTTTATCAATAGGCTCTCTTATATTGTGCAATGTCATAGTATTTTTTTAATATTTAAAATTAATACTTTAAAAGATTTCTAAATTTTTACTACTAATTTACTACTTTTTAAAGTGAATATATAAGAATAAAATAAAAAATAGTTTTAAAAGTCAATTAAAATAAGAATAGAATTAATTTTAACTAAAAATTCTTAAAATCTAAAAAACGACATAAAATTGAACTGCTTTTTTTTATAATAGTTTTGGTGATAATATGAAAGTTTATGTCGATTTAATAATTCTTTTAAATTTTTATTTAGACTTTCTATTATTAATGACAACAAGTATAACTTTAAAAAGAAATGTAACTATAAAAAGAGTAATATTAGGTACTTTAGTTGGAAGTATTTCAATCATTTTTTTATTTTGGAGTATAAACAATATAATGCTATTTATATTTAAAATTATCATTGCAATTTCAATGAATATAATTACTTTTAAATATAAAGATTTAAAATATACATTAAACAATTTAGGATACTTTTATATGATTAGTATTATTTTAGGAGGTTTTCTTTATTATTTAAACTTAGAATTTTCCTATACTCATATAGGAATGATATTTATAAACAAAGGAATAAGTGTAAATGCAATATTTTTAATAATAATTTCCCCTTTAATTTTATATATTTATTATAGACAAGCTAAAAAATTTAAAACAAATTTTAATTTAATATATGAAATAAATATTTGTCTAAAAAATAAAAAAACATTGAATTTAAAAGGATTTTTAGATACAGGGAATGTTTTAGTAGACCCAATAACTAATAAACCAATCATATTAATACAGAAAGGCATTATTGATGAAGAAAAAGAAAATATATATTATGTACCATTTAATAGTTTAAATAACAATAACTTACTAAAATGTTTTAAACCTAATTATGTTGTTATAAATGAAAAAAAATTTAAAAACTATTTAATTGGTATAAGTGACAAAAAATTCCATTTAGATGGTGTAGAATGCATATTAAATAATAAATTAATGGAGGAATTGAAATGATAAAAAAATTATTATTGTGGTTGAAAAGAAAATATGTAGAATGTTTTTTTGTTGGAAGTACTGATAAGTTACCACCTCCACTTTCTAAAGAAGATGAATTAGCACTTTTAATTCGTCTTAAAAGTGGCGATGAAACAGCCAGAGATAAACTTATTGAACATAATCTTCGCTTAGTGGTTTTTTTAGCTAAGAAATATGAAAGTGCTGGATATGATATTGAAGACTTAGTAAGTATTGGATCTATTGGCTTGATAAAAGGAATAAATACTTATAAAATTGATAAAAATATAAAATTAGCCACATATGCATCGCGTTGTATAGCTAATGAAATATTGATGTTTTTAAGAAAAAATAAAAAAAGAAAAACAGAAATATCTTTTGAAGATGCATTAAATTTTGATTCAGAAGGTAATGAACTACATTTAGAAGATATTTTAGGTACAGAAGAGGATACTGTTATTAAAGAATTTGAAAGCTCTATGGATAAAAAAATGCTTATTGCTGAAATAAATAAGTTAGACAAACGTGATAAACAAATTATGGTATTAAGATATGGTTTAAATAATACAGAGGAATATACGCAAAAAGAAGTAGCAGAAATGTTAGGAATAAGTCAGTCATATATTTCGAGGATAGAAAAAAAAGTAATAAAAAATTTAAAAAATCTTTTAAAAACTTGAATTATTAAAAAATAAATTATATTCTATAAGTAGTTAGGATTGGTTAAAATGATAAAAGTTTTATTTGTATGTTTAGGAAATATATGTCGTTCTCCAATGGGAGAATTTGTTTTAAAGGATATAGTGAAAAGAAATAATATGGAAGAATTATTTATTATTAAATCTGCTGGAACAAGTAATGAAGAATTAGGTAATCCTGTTTATTATTTAGCAAAAGAAAAATTAATGGAACATGGAATATCTTGTGAAGGAAAATATGCTGAAACTTTAAATATTTTTGATTACGATAAATATGATTATATTTTAGCCATGGAAAGAAAAAATGTAGTTGATATAAAAAGAATATTTGAGGGCGATATAAATAATAAAGTTTATAGATTATTAGATTTTACCAATGATCCTCATGATATTAAAGATCCATGGTATACAAGAGATTTTGAAAGTACTTATGAGGATATTTTAAAGGGTTGTTTAGCTTTTTTTGAATACATTAAATTGAAACTTGAATAGGATTAATAATTTAATTTGTTAATTCCTTTTTTATTAAATTTATATATTAAAATAAATTATAAATATATATATTTTTCTAAAAAATGAATAAAAAAGCTCTTTTTATAGCATTACTTCTATGAAAGGAGCTTTTTAATGAGTAAATATAAAGTAGATATTACTAATTTAAATACTAGTGAAATAAAAGTATTAAAGCAAAAAGAAATGAATGAATTGTTTAAGAAATATCAAAGTGGAGACTTGAATGCTAAAGAAGATTTAATTAATGGAAATTTGAAATTAGTTTTAAGTATTTTAAAGCGCTTTAATAAAGAAAAATATAATATGGATGATTTGTTTCAAGTTGGTGTTATTGGTTTAATTAAAGCTATTGATAATTTTGATTTATCATATGATTTAAAATTATCAACTTATGCTTGTCCTTTAATAGTGGGGGAAATAAAGAGATTTATTAGAGACAATACTCCAATAAGAGTTAGTAGAGGTATAAAAGATTTAGCTTATGCTATAATAAAATTTAAAGAAGATTATTTAAAAACACATGGTTCAGAGCCAAGTAATAAAGAAATAGCTAAAAAATTAAATATTCAAGAATACCAAATTAATTATGCTTTAGATTCTTTAAAAGAACCTATGAGTATCTTTGAACCAATTTATAATGATGGAGGAGATACGATATATTTACTTGATCAAATAGCAGATAAAAAAGAATCGAATCAGGATAAAGACATGTTGATTTCATTAAGAAGAGCGATTAACAAGATAAAAGAAAGAGAAAGAAATGTTTTAGTTTCAAGATTTATTATTGGTAAAACTCAAATGGAAATAGCAGCTTCTTTAGGTATATCACAAGCTCAAGTATCTAGAATAGAAAAAAATGCTATTAGCAATATTAAGCGTTTGATTAAATAGTGATAAGATTAAAAATTTGTAAAGCGAATAAATTGTAAAAAGAATATCTTTAAGTAAATAATTGCTTAAAGTTATTTTATTTTTGTTAAAAATTTTTTGTAATACTAAATTTATGGAATATAGGGTTAAATATACTGAAAAATTGACGAAAAATGCATAAGTCAAGAAAAAGTAGACAACAGAGTGGGGTTAGTATTCTTTGTTGTAATAAAGATGTTTGAACTGAATAAGTGTGAGATATTTAAGAGCAGCTTGAGGTCTTTAATTATTGAAATAAAAGATGTAATTTTTAATTTCTTAGAAGATGTCATAACAAGAATTAATCATAAAATCCAAAAATAACCATGTTAGTGGAAATATAAATGGCCAAATAAGCAGTTGGAAAACGGATGTTTGTTTGTATATTTTTGGTATTCATGGTTTGGTAGAGGGGGGAAATAATGATTTTGGCATAGGAGCAGGACCTTTTGCTTTTCATCGAAACTCTGGCAAAAATCAAACACATTACACTTTTCGAATAGTCTTAGCTGTATAACTTACATTTTATAAACAAGTTTAGAATTATTAAAAATTAAATGTAATAATTGTAAGATTAATTATTCTATTGTATAATTTAAATAGGTGAAAAAAATGATTATTGATTTGAGTAAAATTCATAATTTCGGCTTAGAAATTAATAATAGTGTAGATATTTCTGATAATATATATAAATCTGCTAATATAATTGATTTAAAAAATGTTCACATAGAAGGTACAATTAATTATGATTATGACAATAACCTTATATTTAATTTACAATGTACTGGAATTTTTATTCTACAAGATGCCATTAATTTAGAGCCAATAGAATATCCATTTACTTGTGCAATTACTGATGAAATTACCAATATTAGTGAATATTGTGGAGATTTTTATGAAAAAAGTAAAAATACACTTGATATTAGCGAGATTTTATGGGAAAATATTGTACTGGAAATCCCCATAAGTGCAACTAATGCCAGTAGTGATGATTTAACTCATAGTGGTAATGGTTGGGAACTAGCGGGTGAAAATAAACAGAAAATTGATCCAAGATTAGCTAAATTACAAGAGCTACTTGTTGAAGGGAAGGAATGAAAATATGTTAAATTTAGACATTCAAAGATTTGCAGTTCCATTTAGAAGAACTAGTAAAACTAAAAAAAGAATGCGTCGCACTCACTTAAAAAAAGAAACAGGTGCAATTGAAAGATGTTCAAAATGTGGTGCAGCTATAAGACCTCATCGTGCTTGTACTAAGTGTGGTAACTATAAAAATAAAGAAGTTATTAAAGTTGCAGAAGAAGAATAAATGAGTTAAAAAGCTCGTTTTTTTATTGATGTTCAATATGTATAGTAAATACCACAGACTGGAGTAAAAATAAAATTGAAGCTTTGTATAAGCCCCCAAAAAAAGAATATTACAAAGTGAGAACTAAAATTTATTTAAAGAAGAAAATATCGCAAAGTTGGACAATAAAAAAAGCCTTTAAGGCTTAATTTCAAAGTGGTGTCCCGGGAGTGATTCGAACACTCGACCGTACGCTTAGAAGGCGTATGCTCTATCCAGCTGAGCTACCGGGACATACTCATGTGGACATATAGATTATATAATAATATTTTGTATTATTCAAGAGAATTTATTTTGAGTTGTAATTCTTTTAGAAAAATGTCATTGAATAAATAACAAAGAAAAATGTCATAA
>CAOKUH010000091.1 GCA_948472605.1 uncultured Mycoplasmatota bacterium | reverse complement strand
TTACCAGATATAATGTAGTTTATTTTTATGACATTTTTGCTAATTAACTACAGAAGCTATTATATTCTTTTTTATCCAAGTCATAATTATCTTAATACCATTTTATTTAATTAAAGAAAATTTATTTTCAATTGTTTTATTTATCTGTTCCTAAATTTTCCATAAAAACATCAACTAAAGGAATTCTTATATCTAAAAATTCACTAATTTGAATAATATCATATCCTGGTATTTCTTCTCCCCAACGAATTCTTTCTTTTTCCCATAACTCCTCAGTAATTATATTAGCAAAATCATTAAATTCTTTTAAAACGTTTTCTTTAGTTAATATATCTTTTCTTAATTCAAAATAACGTTCCTTTATTTCAGAAGCAAAAATAGTAGCAAAACGACTCCAAAGATTACTTCCAAAAGCATCATATAAACTATCATACTCGATTGTTGATAACCCATCATAATGTGTTCCCCAAGAGCTATCTAAATCATATAATGAAGGGAACCAAATTTCTCCATCATAAGTAGCCATTAACATATTTTTTCCAGTATTATCAAATAATTCAGCAAATTCTAACATTATAAAATAATTAATTGAAGCATCTAAATCTAAATAATTTTCAAACTCATTTTTAAATATTTCATC
This sequence comes from uncultured Mycoplasmatota bacterium, assembly GCA_948472605.1. Lineage (GTDB taxonomy): Bacteria > Bacillota_I > Bacilli_A > RF39 > UBA660 > MGBC108787. The sequence goes on along the minus strand of CAOKUH010000091.1, from coordinate 5,099 downwards.
ACTACTATTTATAACAAAATCAATTAAACGATTAAATTTAGCTAAAGTTTCTTCACTTTCTTCTCCAACTTGTATTTCCCAATCAGCAAAGTTAGCATAATCTTCAAATAAAACTGTAGGCTGCCAATTTTCTCCAGCAAAAACAATGTGGTTAGGATTACCTTCATCCATATTAAACATCCAATCACTTTTAGGAATATTCCAAGTATATAAACCTAAAAATTCGCCATTTATATATACCTCTATTGGAAAGCCATCAACTAAACCATTATTAGGAGTATCACTTAAAACTCCATATCTGTCTTGAATATCACTAACAATTCTAGCTGTCACAATGTTTCTAGCATGCGTTTTATCTATCCAATTTGCTTTCAAACAATATTTACTTTCACTACCAAAACCAAGATCTACATTCATTTTATTTTTATACTCTTCATCTTCATAAAGATTAATTGTATAATTCTTTTTTTCGTATGCAAGACTAGATGTACCTTGAATTTTAATAGTTGTATAAGCTTCAAAATTAAAATCAGTAGTTTCATATTTTAATTTAATATTACGAACATCTGACTTTAAATTCATATCATCTATATTACCTTCAAAATAAACCTTAGGTATTTCTTTAATTTTCTCTTCTTTCTCTTTTATAACATCTAATTCATTTCTAGCTTTAACAATTAACATATTAGAAATCGCAAAACAAGAAAATAAAACTAATATTGCTATAATTTGATTAATATGCTTATTAATCATTCTTATCAACTCCATTTTACTTAGTACGATTATTTTCAATAATTTCAATTAATTTAAATTTAGCATAAATTATGTTAGAATTTTCGTTAAAACTTTCATTATACCATTTACTATCTTCTAAAAACTTATTATATAAATCATTTTTATATTCAATAAAACTTTTAAAACCATTAGTTCTATATTTTACCATATCTTCTGTTAAATCTCTAAATTTTATTTTATCCTCTTCAATAAATTCTAAAATAGCTCGATAATTATCATTTTTATCTATTAAAAAATATCTTTCACCAACTCGTGAATATCTCCTAAAAATACGATAATCTCTTTCTTCTTTTAAAATTTCTTTAACAATTTCTTCATTATCTTCAAACATAGTACGATAATTTTTATATTCTATTGCTTTTTTATTTTCATACCTTGAAAGTTTTTCATTTTTTATAAGTTTTTTTTCTAAAACATTATATTTATATATTTTAAAAACATCTCGTAATGTTTTCTTATCTTTATTATATAAATCATCTAAAGTACTAGAAACTTCACTAAGTTCTTTACTTCTTTTCTCATCTCTTAATCCTATTATATGCAAATAATTTTGAATACGTTTTAAATTTATTAACTCTTGAGTACTATACTCACTTAAGTATTCTTTAGGAATTACAAAAGTATCTGGATGCATATACAAATATCTTACTACCTCATCAAAACTATGACAATGACTTACTTTAATTCGATAATTAGGTTTTTCATTCTTTTTATTTCGACAAAAAATATTAGCTTGATAGTGATAGACTAAACCAGTATTTGCTTTTCTACTCAAAGCAAAAAATAGACTTTCATCAATATCATAATCTTTTTTTCCGTAATTAACCCATTCAAAAGTATTACGTTTTTGGTCATAAAATGGATAAGGTATACTACATTTTCTAAATTTTTTGTATCGTTTATGACATTTTATTTGATAATGTTTATTTTTTAACTTATTTAATATTTTCATTATACATCGCCCTAAAACACTTATATATTAGCAAAGAAGTATTAAAAAGGCAACTATTTTTAGAATAAAAAAAGAAATAGATTTAACTATTTCTCAACTTGTTTACTTGTAATTATATCAGCGTTAGTAAGGGATGTTGCTATGGAAAGTAACTCATCTTCAGATAAATCATTTCCAGTTAAGTAGTATTCCATATTGTTACTAGTCCAGTAGATTGAATTAGCTTGTAAAGCCGCAATAGAATCATTTAGTAATAGTGGATCTCCATAAACAGGAATTATTTCAAATTCACTACTTACAGATGCTACCTCTTCTACTAATACAAAGTTTTTATTACCACTATATGTAAGAATTACTCTATCTCCTGTATCAGTATCTAATACTTCTTTACTAGTTAAATATGTTTCACTAGGAATATATAATGGATATATTATATCTTCAATACTTCCTGTTTTCTTATCTGGTTTATCACTTTTATCACTTGTATCATTTTTAGTTTCACATTTATTATTATCATCACATGTATTAGTACTACAGCAATCACTACTTATTAAATCTCCAAGTACAAAGTCATCACTATCTAATCCTGCTTTTAAATCTAATGATTTTACTGTTACTTTAATTTTTACTACATCATCACTATTACATACTTCAATACGTTCTAGATTCATATCTTTATCAAAATAAATACGTTCATATGCTAATTCATTATTATTAGGATAATTGACACTAGCTTTTAGAATATATGCATCATCTGTTTCTTCTAATGTCGTATTAGCATCTTTTTTAATATCATTTAGTAAAGGATTTAAAAGATAAGATTGACTTGAATTACTTGGCCATTCACTTTGAAATTTAAAAGACTTATTTAAGCTTGGAGTTACTACATAAACACCTTCTGTATTTTTAAGTATTATTTGTTCATGATTATTTGTTTGATTTACTAAACGAACTTTATAATACTCATCTTTTAAGAATGAGGCTTCAACTGAATAAACAAATGTATCATCATTGTTAATTATTTCCATAGAACCATTTAACACATATGATTTTGATTTATTTACTTTTTCTTCAAAATCTCCCATTACTTTTGTTACATCTACACTACCACATCCACATGTTAAAAATAAGAGTAATAATGTTAATATACCTATTTTTTTCACTTAACCACTTTCCTTTTCTATTTAAATATATTTTTATTAAATTAAAATATTCATGAATAATGTTTGAAAAAATGGTCATATTAAAAATAAAGGTGAGTGATAAAATGGAAAGCATCCAAAAAGTATGTTTAGTATTTACTATTATTGGAGCAATAAACTGGGGATTAATCGGCTTTTTTGACTTTAACCTAGTTTCAGCATTGTTTCAAGAAAATAGTGTAATTACTAGAATCGTATATAGTTTGGTTGGAATATGTGGTTTAATTAATATTGGCTTATTATTTAACCATATTAACCATGATCCAGAATAAAAAATAACCGAGTTCAAACTCAGTTATTTTTTTGTACAATTGTAAGTTTTACTTTATTACTTACAACATATGTTACTCTAGGATCATCACTTTCTATTTTTAAATCTACTTCATAATCACCAGTTGTATATCCAGATAAATCAACATAAGCTGAAATATTTTCTTCTGTAATAGTATTAATTACCGATTCAACACCTTTTACTTGAATAGAAATTATACTAAAATCAGCAGGGAAATTTGGAGATAAATTATTATCTAAATTTTTAGCTGTTACTAATGAAGCTGGAATATCAATAGTTTTTTGTTTCTCATCATCAAAACTAATATTTATTTTTGCGCTTGATTCACTTATATATCTTACCCCATTTGGTTTTGTTAAAGTAACATTATAAGTTTTAGAACCACTATTTCCAAGAGCATCTATATCTATTGTTACTGGAACACTAGTAATGTTATCAATAACACTTTTTTCTCCATAAATATCCACTGTGTAAGTTGCATTACCATTTATATTTACTGTTGATATAGCTTTACCTGTAACTAATGTCCCTGTAGTCAACACTTTAATAGGAACAGTTGCTTTATAAGTATCCAAAGTTACTGTTGCAGAAATAGTTGATGGCACAATTTCAACATTTGTTAGCATATTACCTTTTTCATCATATGCAACAATAGGAATGTTATCTGTTTCATAAGTTCCTGCATTAGAATAATCTGGATTACTTAAATCAACTAAAGCTTTTACAGTAGCTATTTTATTTAAAGCATCTTCTGAACCTTTAACTACAACTTCACTTTTAGATAATTCAACACTTTCAACACTTAATTTTTCATTTAATTTGCTTTCATTTAATAGTTCTGATGAAATTGAAAACAATTTACTTACTTTATTTTTTATTGTTACTGTCAAATATGTCGGATCAATTTTGTATTTTATAGATTCTACAGTTTGATTATAAGTTAATTTAACACGATAAGAAGTATTACTTGGCTTATAATCTGTTAAATCTAAAACAACTTCATGATTTCCTAGTTGTTTTTCTAAATATATAGCACTTTTATTACCCGTCAAAATTACATCAACACTATCTACTAATCCTTCAACTACATAAGCCTCTTCATTATATAAAACTTTAACTGGTTGATTGGCAATAACTTCTGCTTCGTTTTGCACTAAATTTATTACTTCTCTATCAATTAAGAAAAACATAAGAATTGCAAATACTAAAGATAAATATAGTAAAATATGAGGCCTATTTAAAATTTTCTCAATTTTATTTGAATTATTTCTTAATCTTCCTGTTATTTTAAAAATTATTCTACTTATTGGTGTAATTAATATTTTATCAATTTGGTTATAAATACCAATTAATAAAGAAACAAAAATATTTTTCTTTTTCTTCTTTTTGTCTATTCTTTTATTCATCATCTTCACCTTCATTTTCTTTATCAATATCCGCTTCATAGAAAACCTCAGCTTTTGGCTTTAATTCTTCTATTAAACGCAAACGAAATTCATCTAAGGTCAAGTTATAATTTAAATCTCCATCATAAGCAATACTTATTTTTCCTGTTTCTTCAGATACTACTAATGCTAAAGCATCACTTTCTTCTGCTATTCCTAAAGCAGCTCTATGTCTAGTACCAAGTTTTTTATTAACATTAGGATCCATACTTGTCTTAAATATACTACCAGCACAAGTAATACGATTCCCTTGAATAATTACACCACCATCATGAAGTGGTGAATTAGGAAAAAATAGATTAGATAATAGTTCACTTGAAACATCTGCATATATTTTAGTTGCTGGATCAATATATTCTTGTAAAGAAATATCTCTTTCAATAACCATTAAAGCTCCTATTCTATTCTTTTTT
>CAOKUH010000090.1 GCA_948472605.1 uncultured Mycoplasmatota bacterium | reverse complement strand
AAACAGCCAAAAATTTACTTAAATTAGGAATATTAAATGATGAACAAATAGCTAATAGTACAAATTTAACAATAGAAGAGATTATTAAATTAAAAAAAATGCATTTTATAATAAATAATGAATAAAATTATTAAATGTTGTTATAATCTTAATATAAATTATAAGTTATAAATTTTATGATATTTTTTGTTGCCAAAATAATAGTATCGCATTATTGACATAACTAACTTGAGATGGATATAATTAATCTAATAATAAAAAATAAGAGAGTAGGTTAATTATGTTAAAAAATGTTAAATTAGATAAATTTTTAAAGAGCAAAAATAAGATGCTTTGTATGAAGAAAAGTTAGAACTAAATTTAATACAAGGTATAGTACCTATTTTTAATAATGATATGCAATTAACATATACAATAGATGGTTTAAAAGGTAATGATTCTTTTCCTGATAAAAATTCCATCTATCTTGCAAAAGATGTTACTTGTGATAATGGAATAACTGCTTCATTTGATAATGGAACTTGGGGACTAGTTAATATATCTAGTAGTAGTGATAAAATAAAATGCAACGTTAACTTTGTAACACCATCGATTACTAATCTTTCTAGTGTTGTTAAAGTCGGTGATTATATTAAAATGACGCCATATAACTTAACTAATGTTTATAATATAGTACCTAGTGAATTAAATTTATGGCGTGTAATTAAAATAAATCAAGATGAAACATTTGAAGTTGTTTCTCAACATGTGTCTAACAATCAAGTATCATTTTATGGACAAGATGATTATTTAAAACTAATTGGAACATTAAATTATATTTCTTCGTTATATATGACAAGTTATACTATAAAATCAAGACACATGGGATTTAATGGACAAATTGAATATTTAGATAAAGAAAAAGTATTGTTTACAAATCCACCTCAAATTTTAGAAAATCCATCAGACAATAGTAAAGAAGAAATAGGGGGAGGAGATATATTATATCAAAATGATGTAGATTTAATAAATAATGCATTAGGTACTTTACTTGCAACAAAAAAAGATAATAGTAATGCATTGTATTGTTTAGCTTCAAGAAAATATTATTATTCAAATTTATCTTATTATTCTTGGGGAGTAAGAATGATAAATGAAGAAGGTATTTTAAACCATAATAGAGTATATGCTTATGATAATGAATGGGGAGGATTTGCAGCTCATAAATTTGATTGTTCTATACGACCAATTTTAACTATTAGAAAAAATCTTAAAGCAATTGGGGATGGCACAAGTAGTAATCCTTACCAAATATAAAAAAATCACTTTTCTATTCTTTAAGTGATTTTTTATATTTAAAATAAAATTATGTTATATTTATAGTACTATTTTCAATAATAAGATTTTCGTTAATACCATCCCCTGCATTGGGATATTTACTAGAATAAATAAAATCAATAGAAAATATAATGCATAATATTATACAAATTTTAATTCTAATTTTTTTAGGTATTTTTAAAAATAGGCTATCGAAGAAAGGAGCACCATAATAAATAAAAGCACATCCTCCAATTCCAAAGGCAATTAAGCCTTCCAAACAAATTCTTCCATGAATATTTAAGAAAAATCCATCATAGTCCCACCATCTAGCATTTTTAAATGTTTCTAGATACCAAGAGGTTCCGTATTCTAATGTGCCACATAAAAACATGACGAGAAAGAATGTTAATAAAGGATGATCTCTAAATTTTCGGAGTAATATAAGAATAAATATTACACCCCATCCATATATATGAAGCCAAGGTCCATGTAAAGTTCCACGATTAGCAAAAAAACCATATTGAAATAAATTATAACCAACTTCCCATAGCCAGCCAATTATTGATGCTGAAAAAAACATTAATATTATAGAATCTAAAGAATACTTTTTGTTGTAATCTGTATTTAGCCATTTTTTAGGTTGAGTTTCTTGGTAAATATATTTTTCAGTTGGATATAAATCTTCAATATTATCAAGTTCATTATCACATAACAAATTTGAATTTAGGATATTTTTATTTTTTCCATACTCTCTTAATTTAAAATAAATTTCTGTCATACAACTTTCTTTATAAGGTATTACATATAAAATTCCCACTAAATGAAATGTTATAAAATCTAGAATATGCCATAGTATAAAAGAAAAATCTAATTTAAATACTTCCCATTTGTGACCTTTCATTAAATTTTCAGATAGTTTTAAAGCATCATATCCATTTATACCAGGGTTTTCTGCTAAAATGTAAGGAACTAATATATAAGAATAATGTTTGATAAAACCTCCAACAATTGTTAAATACCATAACCATTCTTTAATAATTTTAACCATCATAGTTAAACTAATATTTTTTAATTTTTTTACTTTGTAAGGTTGCGAAATTCTTACAAATTTTGTTTTTTTATGATTTTTATTTTCCATAAAAAATCTTTTTTGACCAACAATAAGAATGTTACGCACTAAAAACCAATACAAAAATGAAATAATAGCTCCTAATAAAATAATAGCGCTGCCCCAAATTCGTTCATGAAAAACTAATTGATTAAAAGAGTTAAGTATACCAAATATAAAACTACCAGAAGAAGTGACATTATTAAAAACATTAGCAAATATCCCTCTTGTTGGCTTATAAGATGATATATCAATCTTTAAATTACCAATTTTTTCAATAGTTTCTCTTGTGATGTCTAGGTTAATAGAATTTGAAAATGGTATGTTAATATTAATAGAATTTAATTCAAATTTTTTCTTTGTAAATATATCAAAGCTTCCTAAAATAATTGCCATAAAAAATATCACAGCAATAATTATTCTATAGTTTCTTTTTAAAGCTTTTTTGGCTTCTTTTTTTATATCTTTTATTTTAATCATTTTACTACCTCAATTTATAATTGATTAATTATTTTTTTCTAAAATCCTAGTATTATTTTTTTCTTCAATAAATATATTTGATGGTGATTCAACAGGAATACAAAGATTTTTTAAATTTAAATCATCTTTTTCTTGCTTAATTTTCTTTAATCTGAATTTTAATTTCTCTAATTCAATTTTTATTAAAGCCTGATAGTTTTGCATATTTATTAAATTTTTATTTAAATCTTCCAAATTGTTATTTTTAAGATTTAAATCATTTTTTAATAATTCTTGACCAATGTCAGATATGATATTTTTAAATTTGTGACTATAAAAGAAATATAAACTAATAATAACAGGAGTAATTATAGCACTTGAATTCATAAATTGTTTTTGATTTTCTTCGGTTAAAAAATGAGAATATACTAAACTTATTAATGCAATAAAAAATCCTTCCAATATAAACATAAAATGATTCATAGTTTCATCAAAAATTTTTTCTTTTAATATATATTCGATAACCATTTTATTTATTTTTTGTTGGTTATCAGCATAAATATAATTTAATTTTCTTTCTTGTTCGTCATCAATAGAAATACTTTTTTCTTTATTGATATAAATTAGTTGTAAATCAGCAATATGATTTTCTGTATTTAATTTGTCAATAGAAATATCTAAAATATCATTTTCAACCTCTACTTGCTTTTTTTCTATTTCATACATCACTAATTCTCTTAATTTTTCATTATTAGTTCTTGATTTAGAAAAATTTCTTAATTTTTCTTTAACTTTCTTTTTGGCTCTAATTAATTTTTCTCCAAGGATTCCTATAAAAGGAGGAAGGCCAATAGTTATAGTTCTTATTAATTCAATTGGTATGTTGTTAAAATCAATTAATAATAAAAACGCACCAAATATAGCTCCAATAAAAAAAGCAGTTATTAATCTTTTATTAAAATTATCTTGATTTAAAATATCTATTTTTTCATCTAATTCATCAATATTGTCATCATTTTTAATTTTTTTGTTCAGTAACATGATTTCTAGTTCATCTAACATATTATAATTCCTCCATAAACTATAAGTATATAATACCATATTTTGCTATATTTTTCATTTTATCTTAATTTTAGCATTATATATTATTAAGAGTGGTGTGTTTATGAATAATATTTTTGATTATATAAAATGGCGAGGAGATTTAACTTTTAATGAAAGTATATTTAATGAAGTTGATAATTTAATCTTTAGTGCTTTTGCTTATTTAAATTTAGAAGGAATAATGGATTTTAAGGAAAAAAAATCTCTAAAAGAAGTTTATGAAAATTATAAAAAAATAATGGATACTAATAATATATTTAAACAAAATCAAAATAAATTATTTAAATTATTAAGTGAAAGTAAAAGATTTAAAGATGTTTTTATAACGCATTATTTTAATAAAGTTGATGCTAAAGAAGAAATGCAAATTGGAGGACTTACTTTCATACTTCCTAATGATGAATTATATGTTGCTTTTAAAGGTACAGATGAAACTATAATTGGTTGGAAAGAAGATTTTCTTCTTAGTTATAAAAGTTTTATTCCATCACAAAAAATTGCAGTTTTATATTTAAACGAAGTATTAAATCATACTAATAAAAAAGTTTATGTAGGTGGTCATTCAAAAGGGGGAAATCTTGCCATGTTTGCTGCACTATTTTGTGAAAAGGATGATAAGATTAAAAATGTTTATAATAATGATGGTCCTGGTTTTAATAATGAAGTTTTAAATTCTGATAATTATAAAGAAAGAAAACATAAAATAATAACTTATATGCCTAAGTCTAGTATTGTAGGAAATATTTTGAATTCTGATACAAAAACTATTATTATTAAAAGTAATGGAATAGGTATTCTCCAACATAATTTATATTCATGGCTTATTATATATAATCATTTTGTTTATACAAAAGAATTAAGTGAAGAGGCTAAAAATATAAGTAATTATTTAAATGATTTTATTAATAAAGTTCCTAATGAACAAAAAGCAAATATAGTTTCTTTTATTTATGATTTTTTAGAAGATAAAGGAATTTATAATATAGAGACTACGTTAAGTAATGTTCCTAAATTAATTTTAGAAAAGTATGATTTTAAATTGAGCGATTTAGAGATATTAAAAGAAATTTTACCAATATTGCAAAAATTAATTGCAATTTTATAAAAAAGAAAAAAGGAAAATATCATATCATATAATCCTTTTTTTATTCTAATTTAATAGTTTTGCACTTAATGTTGCATTGATTACTGATCCAGTTGCTGCTTCATTTGATGTTAATGCCATATTTAAAATATCACCAGATGTTAAAGCAAGGATTACGCTACCACTATAAATTGCATTTTCCCCATCGGAAAAAACATTAGTAAGAGTGGCAGAATTTACTGGATTATTATTTATTCTTAATGCTAGTGATATTGTAGATGAATTTGTGGATGTAACATTAGCTGAATAATTAACTTCGTAGATTCCAGTATCATTGATTGTTATACTATTAGCAGGGTTATAAGTAATATTATTAATAGGCATGTTTGTTGTAAGTTCTATTGTAGTAGGAACTCCAGTAGTTAATGCTAAAACTTGTGGTGTTGTGTTAAATCTTCCACCATATGAAGCTAGTCCTAGACCTTCTGCACCAGCTGGTCCAGTAGGTCCAGTCGGTCCAGTAGTCCCAGGTGTTCCTTGTAAACCTTGAGGTCCAGTAGGTCCAGTAGCCCCAGGTGTTCCTTGTAAACCTTGAGGTCCAGTTGGTCCAGTAGCCCCAGGTGTTCCTTGTAAACCTTGAGGTCCAGTTGGTCCAGTAGCCCCAGGTGTTCCTTGTAAACCTTGAGGTCCAGTAGGTCCAGTGG
>CAOKUH010000089.1 GCA_948472605.1 uncultured Mycoplasmatota bacterium | reverse complement strand
CAGTAGAAGGAAGAATGCTTATAAATGGAGTACTAAAAGGAAATGAAAGTAAAAGCCATAGTATAAGATTGTGGATGGATGAAAGTGTACCAGCAACAGAAGAAACAATGAATAAAACATTTTTAGGGAAAGTGGTATTAAATGCTACAATAAAAGAACCTAGTCCACCATTAGCGAACTTTATAACTAATTTAGTAGAGACTAATCCTGAAGAGTTAGCCTATGATGGAACAATAGATAATAATTTGAGATATATTGGAGCAAACCCTAATAATTATATATTATTCAATAATGAGTTATGGCGTATTATTGGAGTAATGAATAATATAGAAGATAGTGAAGGAAATAAAGCTAGTCATATTAAAATAATAAGAAATGAAAGTATTGGAGATAATTATTGGAGTGGAAGTAGTACAAATGCTAGTAATGATTGGGCAAAGAGTAGCCTAAATACAAATATATTAAATGGAACATTCTACAATAGTTTAAATGATGATGCTAAAAATATGGTAAGTAATATCGTATGGAATATTGGTGGTGTTACATCAGTACAAGTACCAACAAGAACAGTATATGAAGAAGAAAGAGGAACTTCGGCATATGGAAACAATGTCAATACCTGGACAGGTTCTATAGGTCTAATGTATGCAAGTGATTATGGATATGCAGTAGGTGGGGATGTAAAAGATACTTGTTTAAATAATAATTTATTTAGTTATAATTATAATGATTGTTATAGTAACGATTGGTTATTTATTGAGAAATATCAATTAACACTAACACCAGAAAATAGTAAAAATTATATTTGTCATACTGATGAAGTTGGACAATTACGAAGTAATATAGTTACAAGATTTTCTGCAACAATAAGGCCAACCTTATATCTAAATACTAATACTATAATAACTGGTATGGGAGATGGATCTATAAATAATCCATATTTATTACAAACAAACTAATAATAGAAAGGAGAAATTATGAAAGGATCAAATACTTTAAAATATAATTTAAAAATTACAATGATATTGGTAGCTATAATATTTATAATAATAATATATAAACTAATTGTAGTATCGGTATCTGAAAATGTAGATGGTATTAATTTACAATCTTTTGCAAGTAATAGAAATACTGCCCAAAAAACAATTTATGCTTCTCGAGGATCAATATACTATAGTAACGGAGAAGTATTAGCAACTGATACGAATTCGTATACGGTAATTGCCTATTTATCACCCAAAAGAACCACTGATGAAAAAAATCCCCAACATGTTAAAGATAAAGAAAACACAGCAACACTTTTAAGTGAAATTTTAAATCGAGACAAGCAAACTCTACTAGAATTATTAAATAGAGAAAATTTATATCAAATTGAGTTAAAAAGGGGGATTACAGAAAGTGATAAAAATGCCATTATGGCTCTTGATTTACCCGGAATAGATTTTATAAAAAGTGTTAAAAGATATTATCCCAATGCGAGGTATGCCTCATATATACTTGGGTATGCTAAAGCTAATGATGAGGGTGAAATAAATGGTGAAATGGGCTTAGAATATTATTATAATGATATTCTAAAAGGAAAAAATGGGTCTATTACTTATCAAAAAGATGCGTATGGTTATCAAATACCTAATACACCTGCTTATGAAGAGGAAAGTGAAAAAGGAAAAAGTATTTATTTAACCCTAAATCAAGATATTCAACATGTATTAGAAAATGCTATCTATGGCTTAGAAGAAAATTATGCTTTCGATTGGGCAACATTATCAATAATGAATGCTAAAACGGGAGAAATATTAGGAAGTGCTAGTAGTCCTAATTTTGATTTGAATACTAGAGATGATTTGACTACTTATTTAAATCCTTTAATATCTTATCAATACGAGCCAGGTTCTGTTATGAAAATATTTTCCTTTATGGCAGCAATAGAAAATGGGATTTATGATGGTAATAAAATGTTTAAATCTGGATCAATAGTTTTATCTGATGGCACTAAGATTAATGACTTTAACAATGTTGGTTGGGGAGAAATTAATTATGATACAGGATTTGCTTATTCTAGTAATGTCGCAGCAACAAATTTAGGATTAGAATTAGGAGCTCAAAAATTAAGAACTTTTTATGAAACTTTAGGTTTTGGAAAAAGTACAGGAATTGATCTCCCTGGCGAAGGAGATGGCAAAATAACATTTAACTATGAAAGTGAAATAGCAACTGCAAGCTTTGGTCAAGGACTAACCATAACAGCCATCCAAATGTTACAAGCTTTAAGTACACTTGCTAATGATGGAGTAATGGTAAAACCTTATATAGTTTCTAAAATCGTTGATGAAAATGGTAATAATGTTTTAGAAAATAAAAGAACAGAAGTAGCAAATGTAGCCAGTAAAGAAACCATTAATAAAGTTAAAGAATTAATGTATAAAGTAGTTTATGATGGTTTTTCCTATAATAAAGCCTATGCTCCAAATAATGTTTCTTTAATTGGAAAAACCGGAACAGCCCAAATTGCCAATCCTAAAGGTGGTTATTTAAAAGGGGAATATGATTATATAAAAAGTTTTGCTGGCTTATTTCCATATGAAGATCCAGAATATATTGTATTTATATCAATAAAACAATTAGTTGGAGGAACTAATGATATCGCTAAGATAGTTAATAATGTTGTTCTAGAAACTGCAAAAACTTTAAATCTTGTTTCAAATAATACAGATGTTGATCAAACTAAAATTATTGCTCTATCTGATTATATTTCTAAAAATGTAGCAATAACTACTGACGAATTAAAAAGATTAGGTTTAAAACCAATTGTTTTAGGAGATGGAAAATATATTATTAATCAATATCCAATAAATAATCAAAATGTTTTAGTTGGTTCAAAAGTATTTATCCTAACCAATGATACGACATATAAAATGCCTGATGTTATCGGATGGAGCACCAATGAAATAATCTCATTTTGTAACTTATTAGGAATTAATTATGAATTAAATGGTTATGGTATTGTTAAGAGTGTTAGTGTCTCTTCAGGAGATATTATTGACAAATCAAATATTTTAGTAATTAATCTTGAAAAATAGATTTGATTGTTTGTAAAAAATAAGCTATAATTGTTATAGAAAAAAAGGAGGTGTTTTTATGAATGAAGATGTTTATAATTATAAAGTAGCATCATATAAACAAAAATTAAATGATTTAGAAAAAAATATTCTTAATGGCACCATCAACATAGAAACAAAAAAAGATTTTGAAGAGTTTTTTATCAATGTAAAAGACTTATTTGAAGAAGGAAAAAAAATATATAAAAATTTAGTCAATCCAGTTTCGATGGCCAATTATGAACTATACCTTCAAAATGAAAATGAATTTATGATTTTATTAAAATCTTTATTAGATATATTAAACAAATACCATAAAAATATTTCCTTTGTTTCTAAAGAAGAATTACATGAAGAGTGGTTTAATTTAAAAATAATTATTAATTATAATAAAATAAAGAAAAAATTAGCTAATATAATTAAACTATTATCTAATCCTAGAACAGAGAACATTGGACTACATGAAGGATTTTTAGCTTTAGAGAAGGAATTAGAATACACTGAGTCAGAGGCTAACGATGCAGGGGAATATTTTTATAGTAAATCAAATGATTATCATGAAAAACTTATAGGGTGTTCGATTGAATCACTTGAAGCTATTGATTATTTAATAGATAAGGTAGATACTTTATCTAATAAAGAATTTTATGAAAAAGTACTAAGTGAACCAATAAAAGAAAATGACATAAAAGTAGATGAGACTTATTTAGAAACACTTAATCCAGTAACTGCTAAAATCGATTATTTAAAAATGGTTTTAGGAAATATTGAAGGGTTACCTGGAAGAAAAGTAAGTGTAAAGTATAAAGGTAAAGAAAAAAGAATAAGCAAATATAAAAGTAATGTATCTAATTGGTTAAATTGTCAAAATTTAATAGATAAATATGAAATTCAATATAAAAATGAGATAGATGCTTTAACTAAAGATGAAATTGATAATGAAAGTAAAGAAACTTATGCTAAATTGTATTTAGGGCTTAATGAAGTTGATGATAAAATGTATGCATTAGGAGAAGAGGCCCAAAAGGTAAAAAATACCAATCAAGTAGTCACAGTTACAACAATTAATAAAAGTCCATTTTATGTTAGAAAAGATAAGTTAAATGTATTTAATAATATATTTGTTATGTCAAAAAGATTACAAAATGAAAAAAAAGCCTTTTCTGAAAAGCACAATATAGAAGAGATTAATAGTGAAGATGATTATACTAAACTACAAGCGTGGAAAAGAAATATATTTGATCGTTTAAATTTCTTAAAAGATAAAAGTGATAGTGAGCAAGAAGTAGCTAATTTAAAACAAGATTTAACTAAAGTAAAAAAGAGTGAGAATTTAGCTATTTTTGCGAATATTCAGATATTGTTAAAAAAATTGAATATTTCAGATGAAGAAAAAAAACTTTTCTCTAAAGTTTTTGAAAAACCAGAAGAATTTATTAAATCAGGAATATATAATCTTTCAGCCAAAAAAGCAATTTTAAGTAAAATTATAAGTACTTATCCTAGTGAAGTTAAAAGTAAAATAGAAAACGAATTATATAATACTCTTGGTAATCCTAAAGAAGAAATAAAAACAACTAGAGCTATTAAAAAAGAAAATAGAATTAAAGCAGTTTTAGAAAAGCAAATAAGTAGAGTTAGAAGAGCATTTAATACATTACCTAAAAAATTAGAAAATGTTAAAAAAATAATTAATTTAAAAGAACCTATTAATTCTAAAAAAATTGCTTTAGGAGTATACTCAACAGCAGCAGTATCAGCAGCATTTGTAGGTATTAATGTTTTATTAAATAATTCTAATGGTCTAGATCATACTAATGCTTTTGGAATTGAAAATAGTGTCGATGATACATTTTCTTCTAACAGCTCTATTAGAAATGTCAAGGAAGCAGTAAAAAAAGAAACTAAACAAGCTGTAAATGTTGTTTCTTCATACTTTAATGAAGAAAATAGTACTATCTATGATTTAAATAATATATTTTCTTTAAAAGATTCAAATCAAGCCTTATCTAATAATAATCAAACAAATTTAGAAATTAATGAAATAGAAAAAGAAAAAGAGAATGAAAAAGAAAGTAATATAGATAATAAAGATTATCATAACTTTGGAGATAGGTTTATGGCAAAAGATAGTGAAGTTTTTATGAAAGCAGATGATGCTTTAAAAAAAGAAAACGCTTATAAACCATATTTTGGCAATGAAACTTATCGAACCATTGAAGGAATTAGCTATGAATACAATGGTGAAGTAATAACAATATTTAGTGATGAGCCTGATGCTGAAGCTAAAAAAGTAGCTTTAGAAAATAATGGAGCAGTAGAAATTAGTTATGTTTCTTCTAATGAGAATTCTTCTGAATTAGGATATGAAGGTTTTTTTGCAGAAGATAATGTTGTTTTTGAAAATGAAATAGAAGGGAGGACAATGTGATAATGGAAAAAATAGATTTATATAAAATATTAACTATTGAAAATGAAGATGGTAATGGTGACACAGACTTTACAGTAGCAAATATGCTAGATTACAATGAAACAACTTATCTTTATTTAATGGAAGTAGATAAAGATGAAAATGTTGTAGAGACTAATCAAAAAATCGTTAGATTAATTATTAATGAAAATGAAAGTGCTATTGAAACAATTACAGATGATAAAGAGTTACAAGAAGTTTCAAGACTATTTTATGAATCATTTGAAAAAAAGATGGATGAAATAGTAGATGAAAA
>CAOKUH010000088.1 GCA_948472605.1 uncultured Mycoplasmatota bacterium | reverse complement strand
TACTTCTTAATAAAAAGCTCCCTATTTATTTGGGAACTTTCTATTTAATTCTTTCATTTCTTGACATTAGTTCTAAAGAAATTATAATAAAAAAAGAAAGGAAAGTTATATCTATGAAAATACCTATCGAAATTCGGACATTTGAATTAGAATTAACAAGAGATTGTAACTCATCATGTTTGCATTGTATGCGAGGAAAAAAAGAAAAAATAAATATGACGCCTGATATTATTGAAAGAACATTTAATTCTACTACTCATAAAATAATAAAAATTGGTGAATGTTTAATAACAGGAGGTGAACCATTTACTAACATTGAAGGTTTTGTTTATTTTTTAGAATATCTTTTAAACAATAATATCAAAATATACGACTTAGACATTATTACTAATGCTTTAATTTATAATAGAGAAATCATTAAATTATTAAAACATTTAGAAAAAAGAGGAACTAATATATCTTTAATTACCAGAGGTGATCAATTTCATCCTAAAGTTCCACTAAAAAATTTATTTTTATTTAATAAAACAGAATTTTATGAAAATACATATGAATATCTAGAAAGAAAAGATATTATTCCACTTGGTAATGCATTTTTAAATAATCTAGGAAATCGAAATGAAAGAGCACAGATTTTAAAAAATTTTGATAAAGATGTTTTAAATTATTTAATCATTCTATATATTAGAGAAAAATTAATAACAATTAAATCTTTATATATAACTTGTAAAGGGTATTTTGGTTCTGTACCTAATGATGCAACTTGGAAAATGATAGATAATAAATATACTTTAAATATTTTAAAAGACTCTTTATTTACTAGTTGTCAATTTGCAGATTTAGAATGTGATTTAAAATATTTAAAAACTACAAATATGCTTCCACCTATCGAAAGACTAAAAGAAGATTATGAAAATAATTATTTTAATGATTTTTATTCCTCTTTAAATGAAGATATATTAAGGGAATATTTGATAAATCCTTTAGCTAGAAAAAGAATAAGAAACTAGATTAAAAAAAAACATATAATACCATAGGTGATTATATGTATAACAATAGGTATTGTTGCCCTCCACCTTGCAATAACAATCGTGGTGGTGGTTTCTTTACAATTTTAGCTATATTTGCTTTATGTATTTTGATTTTTTATCAATTATTAATAACCTTAATTTTGCCGTTAAGATTTAATATTTTTATTTTATTACTAGAAATATTTATTTTAATCTTTCTCTTGTATCGTGTAATATGGCCGCATTAAGTTTTCAGTAATAAATAAGTAATCTAAAGATTTTCTAACTATTTCACAATCTTTAAATTCATTATTAGTAAAAGATATTTCTTGAGGAATTGATATAAGAATAAAAAACAATTTTTTTTCATCATCACTCAAATTTACTTTTTCTAAATAACGACTTAGTATAACACTAAAATTAATATTAAAATATTCTTGATGATAAAACTTAACTAAATCCATTATAGGGCTATCTGTACGATACTCTTCCCAACTTATTAAATACTCACTTTCGCTTTTAATAAAATGATCTAAGGAAAGTTTATTATGGATTAAACATACCCGTTTTTTAGTTTGATCTTTAACCAAGTTAAACCAGTTATCTAATTCTTTGCTAGAAAATTCCAAAGCTTCAAATATTTTATAAATATTTCTTATAAGAGAATAATGTGAAGGAGACATATAGTTTTCTTTTTTTATTTCTTCGTAAAGATTGTTGTAATAATTTTCTAAATAAACTATATTGCTTTTTATGTTATCATAAATTTTCTTAAAATCATCTTCTGTGACCATTTTATAAAATGTTGTTTTATTATGTAAATTACTTATTATGTCAATTAAATCTAAAGCTTTTTGCTCAAGAGGCATTACTACCCCAGAAACATATTCATAAACATTTACATCGTTTCTATTACCATCAATTAAATTAGGAAAATTATGAAAGCTACGACTATTTAAATAAGAAAATAATTCTTTTATATTTTTATCATTAGATTCTTTAACTACAAAGTCTCCACTCGTTGTATTTAAAATTGTTGCTTTGCCTAAAATCGTCAAACGATATGGCTTATATATTTTTTTTAATACATCTAAAGATCTATTCATCTAAACAAGGTATTATTATTTTATCGCCAACATTAATAGCTTCAATACTATTATAGCTTTTTAAAGTTTCAACATCTGTTTGATACATAGCACAAATGCTTTCCACAGAATCATTGCTAGATACAATATGAATTTGATATGTAGCAAATTCACTAGAATTTTCTTCTATTGAGTTCATAATAATATTTTGACTATCAACATCTATTCTTTCTTCTTGCTCTGCTTTCTCCTCGTTTTCAGGATTTTTTGAATTTTCATCTTCGCTTGGAAATAGATTATTAATTTCTTCAATTACTGATTCTTTGATTTCTTCTTGTTCAAAATTTCTACTATTTTCTAATTCATCATCATTTCGGGTTTCTTCTATTTTGGGAATTTCTTCAATTGTTGCCTCTTCGATATGTTCTTTTTCTACGGCTGTAACACAAAATTCAATATTTACTTTTAAAATTTGATCTTTTAATATTTCATAAGTAAAGTCTGTTATTTCAAAATCAATAGACTCTTTTATAATATCTTCTGTTATTTCTAATGTAAATGGTAATTTATAATTAAATGGCTCTTTATTTATACTTACTTCATGACTTTTATATTCTCCCGAAACAATAAATGTTCCTTCTATATCTGATGCTCCTAAATTAAGTTCATGTTCTAAAGATATACTACATATTTCAGCTATTTTACTAGTAAATTCAATATTTTTGGTATATGGAACTATACTTTTCATTAACTCACCCTTTCTTAATTTAAGAATATGAGCATAGTTCTAATTTTATGTTAAAGTAATATACATTTATTAAACTTTTTCTTATTTTTAATATAACTTTGGTATAGTAATACTTTATTTTTCTTTAAATATAAAGTTATATATTTCAATATAATTATTAATTTCGATTATATCAATATTATTTAAAACTTCACTTGGAATATCTTCTAAGTCATTATGGTTATCTTTAGGAATAAAGACTTTTTTTATCCCTAAGTTATAGGCTCCTATTAATTTTTCTTTTAAGCCTCCTATTTTTCGAACTATTCCATTTAAAGTTATTTCTCCTGTCATTGCTATATTGGATGGTATTACTTTTTTTAAGGCTAAACTAAGTAATGCAGTAGTAATCGTTATTCCAGCACTACAACCATCTTTTTTTACACTTGCATCAAGCATATGGATATGTACATTTATATTTAGAAAATCATAATTCGGAATGTTAAATATTTCTTTATTGGCCATAATATAACTAATTGCTACATTTATACTTTCTTCAGTCAATTGTTTAATCAAGCCCGTGATTTTAATTTTCCCATTTCCATTGTAAAAACAAGTTTCAATAGGCATAACAACTCCACCAGTCGCATTAACTCCTAGAGCATTTACTACTCCAAAATTATTGGAAACTAAATATTCATTTTTAGCATATTTACCTATTCCTAGTAACTCATGTAATAAATTAGGAGTTATTTTTTCATTTTCAATTTTATTTAATACTATCATTTTCCTAATAATGGTTGTCAAAATTCTTTTTAATTCACGTATTCCCGCTTCATTAGTATAATTTTCAATTATTTCTTTTAAGACTTGTTCATTAATCTTTATGTCTTTTAAATTTAAATTATGTTCATGATAAATATTAGGAATTAAATATTTCTTAGCAATTTCTATTTTTTCAAATAAAGTATAGCTGGATAGTTCAATAACTTCTAATCTATCATATAGTTCATAGGGAATTTCCTCTTCATAATTAGCTGTTAAAATAAATAAAATTTGAGATAAATCAAATTCCTCTTCTAGATAATTATCTATAAAAGTTTTATTCTGAGATTTGTCTAAAATATCTAGCAAGCAACTAGCTGGATCTCCTTTGTAATCTTTAACCATTTTGTCAACTTCATCAATTAGTATTACAGGGTTTTTAGTTCCACATTTTTTTAAACCCTCGATTATTTTACCAGGATTAGAACCAAGATATGTTCTTCTATGACCATTTAATATAGAACTATCGTTTAGCCCCCCTACACTGATTTTATAAAATTCTTTATTTAAACTATCTGCAATTGATTTAGCAAATGTTGTTTTACCAACACCACTTGGACCAACTAAACATAAAATTAAACTATCTATATTTTTATTACGATTTTTGGCAGCAATATATTCTAAAATTTTATCTTTAGCTTCATTCATCCCAAAATGAGTTTTATCTAAATTCTTTTTTATTGTTTCTAAATTTGTTTCATCTTTAGAATATTTATTCCATGGTAAACTAATTACCCAATCCAAATAATTTCTGATATTGGCAATTTCTGGACTAATATCACTCATAAGTTTTAATTTTTTTATTTCTGTTTCTATTTTTTTGGATTATTTATATCTAATAAAGCTAATTTTTCAGTGTAATATCTAACTTCTTTTTCCTTAGAACTAGCTTCACCTAATTCCTCTTCTATTTCTCTAATTTTTTCTTTTAGAATAAATTCTTTTTGACTTTCTTCAAGACTATTTTGTAAATTTTCTTCTATTTTTTTATCAAGTCTTATAACCTCTAATTCTAAATGTAATTCATGAATTAATTTATACCCTCTTAAAACTGGATTTATTTCATCAATATAATCTAATTTATTTATAAAAGAAATTGGTAAAAAATTAGCAATTAAATCCGTTACTTTATTTAAATCTTTAACGTCTTTAATTAAATTTAAAATACTATTAGAAATTCCATCACTATTGACATATTTTTGAATTAACTCTTCTAGTTTTCTTTTAACAGCTGTTGCTTCTATTTCATCATATTTGGGAATGGTCATTTTTAAAAAGTTGCATTCTAAAATTTCTTCTTTTGAATTATTATTGCTTAAAGAAAGAACTTCTGCTCTAAATAAACCTCTTAGTGTTACTCTTAAATTTCCGTTTGGTAAAATTATTTTATGCTTTACTTTAGCAACAATAGCTATTTTTTGTAAATCACTAATTTCTGGCATTTCTTCCATTTGATCTTTTAAAGGTAAAACTATTAATTCATTATGGTAAACTTCTGTTGAAAGTTTTATTACATCACAACTTAAATCATTAGTAAGTTCTAATTTAACTTCTTGATTAGGGAGAAGAATTAAGTTTTTTAAAAGTAGTACAGGTAAGGTATTTTTCATGTCTTCATCTCCCTTTAAATTTATGTTTTTTATTATAGCGATTTAAAGAAAAAAAGTAAACGTAATTTACATTTTTTTACAACCAATTTTTGTTAATTTATAAAAAAATAAGAGAAGTATTTTTCTCTTATTGTTCGTCTGATTTTATATCAATTTTGATTTAGTTACTCACTTGCTTCTAACAAAAATGGGTTAGTGGTTGTTCCTGTTCCACCTGATAAGGTTATATTGGAATTTAGGTATAGGGTAGGCATTACCATGACATTTAATCCACTTCCACCTGCATAATGATATAAGATAGTATTATTACCAACATAAAATGTATTATTTTCAAATTCGCTTCTAGGTGTTAATGTCCAATACATGTATTTATATAACCAATCATCTTTAGAACAATTAGTGCCTTGATCATAAAAATTAATTGTTAAACAGGATTCTCTTACATTTCCTCCAACAGCAAATCCATAATCACTGGGATAGATTAATCCTATTTTTCCTGTCCATGTTTTGGGATTGCTTCCATATACAGATGTTCCTCGTTCCGATGTATAAAACGTACTAGCTGGAGCTTTAATATCTGCTCTTCCACCTAAATTCCATATAATACTACTTATCATATTCTTTGCTTCTGTTGATAGTCCATTGTAATATGTTCCATTTAATATATTTGTATTTA
>CAOKUH010000087.1 GCA_948472605.1 uncultured Mycoplasmatota bacterium | reverse complement strand
TATCAAGAGATCCAGAGTTTGTAGGATACTATAATTTAGAAGAGGCCCATAAACAGGATTTAATAGCAGCAGAGGATTATGGACTTGAAAAGGGCTATTCAAAAGGTATAGAGCAAGGAATGAATAGACTAAAAGAAACAGCCAAAAATTTACTTAAATTAGGAATATTAAATGATGAACAAATAGCTAAGAGTACAAATTTATCAATAGAAGAAATTATAGAATTTAAAGAAGAAATTGAGAAAAATTAATGTAAAGATTATACTACAGCTTTGTTACTTTGCTTTAATGATTCTAATTTTTTTTTAAATCTTGAAAAGCGAACAAATATATGCTATAGTAATTTTGCAAATAAAATTTAAAATTTGTGGTAAAATAAGTAGCGTTTAGGAAGTGAATATAATGGATAATAATAAATTAATAATTAGAGGTGCAAGAGAAAATAATTTGAAAAATATAGACTTAGATTTGCCTAAAAATAAACTAATTGTAATGACTGGTGTTTCTGGAAGCGGTAAAAGTAGTTTAGCTTTCAATACAATCTATGCAGAAGGTCAAAGAAGGTTTGTTGAAAGTTTATCTAGCTATGCACGTCAATTTCTAGGAGGAAGCGATAAACCAGATGTTGATTCAATAGATGGTTTAAGCCCTGCTATCGCTATTGATCAAAAAACAACAAATAATAATCCAAGGAGTACTGTAGGAACTGTAACAGAAATATATGACTACTTAAAACTTTTGTATGCTAGAGTTGGAACGCCTTATTGTCCTACTCACAATGAACCTATAACTCATCAAAGTATAGAAGAAATGACCAATAAAGTAATGAACTTTGAAATAGGAACTAAATTAGAAATTATGGCTCCAGTTGTTAAAGAAGAAAAAGGCATGCACCAAGAAATATTAGAAGATTTAAGACGTCAAGGATTTACAAAAATAAGATTAAATGGTGAAGTCCATTCTCTAGATGAAGAAATCACGTTAGAGAAAAATATTAAAGATACAATAGAAGTTATAGTTGATAGAATAGTTTTAAAATCTGAAGAAAGAAGTCGTGTATTTGAAGCTATTGAGACATCAACTAAGCTTGCTGATGGCTTAGTATTAATTAATATTATAAATGGTGAAGAAATGTTATGGAGTGAGAAGTTTGCTTGCGTTAAATGTAACTATTCTATCCCTGATTTAGAACCAAGAATGTTTTCTTTCAATGCTCCTTTTGGTGCTTGTCCCGAGTGTAAAGGGTTAGGATTTAAAACAGCGATTTCTGAAGAATTACTTGTTCCAGACACAAGTCTATCAATTAATTCTGGAGCTATAGCAACAATGTCAGACGATCAAAATATTTTTTATACAGAAGTAAAAACTGCTTGTGATTATTATAAAATTGACATGAATAAACCTTTTAAAAGTTTAACAAAAAAAGAAAAAAATATCATATTTTTTGGGACACCTGATGAATTAGACTTTGAATATACCGCCAAAAATGGTAACAAAAGATACGCTACAAGATGCTTTGAAGGGATAATTACAAATCTAGAAAGAAGATATTTAGAAACCTCATCAACTTGGATTCGCGAATGGTTAGACAATTATATGATGGAAATAGAATGTCCTTTATGCCATGGAGCAAGACTAAAAGAAAGTGTTTTAAATGTTTATGTTGGCAAAAAAAACATTTATGAAATGACTAAAATGAGTATTGGCAAATTATTAGAATTTATTACAAATTTAAAATTAAACAAAGAGCAAACAGAAATAAGTCGTCTTATTGTTAAAGAAATAATTAATCGTTTAGAATTTTTGAAAAATGTTGGTCTAGATTACATAACTTTAGATCGTATGGCTGGTACACTTTCAGGTGGAGAATTACAAAGAATTCGTTTAGCAACTCAAATTGGAAGTAAACTAAGTGGCGTACTATATGTCCTTGATGAACCTAGCATTGGATTACATCAACGTGATAATGATAAATTAATATCTTCACTAAAAGAAATGGTTAATATAGGAAATACTTTAATAGTTGTAGAACATGATACCGATACTATGATGGCTGCTGATTATTTAGTGGATGTTGGGCCTGGAGCTGGAAGAAATGGTGGAACTATAGTTGCTTCTGGAACACCAAAGGAAGTTATGGAAAACAAAAATTCTTTAACAGGAAGATATTTATCTGGTATAGAAAAAATAGAAGTTCCAGAAAAAAGAAGAAAAGGCAATGGGAAAAATATTGAAATTATTGGAGCTACAGAACATAATTTAAAAAATATTGATGTAAAAATTCCACTTGGTAAATTCGTTTGTGTAACAGGTGTATCAGGAAGTGGAAAAAGCTCATTAGTAAATGAAATACTATATAAATCTGTATTTAAAAGCCTTTATCCAAAATCCAAAATACTTCCTGGTAAATATAAAAAAATTAAAGGATTAAATAACATCGATAAAGTAGTTCAAATTTCTCAAGATCCAATAGGCCGAACTCCAAGAAGTAACCCCGCAACTTATGTTGGAGTATTTGACAATATAAGAGACTTATATGCTGAAATGAAAGAATCAAAAATACGTGGATTTGATAAATCAAGATTTTCATTTAATGTAAAAGGTGGAAGATGTGAAGCCTGTTATGGTGATGGTGTAAAAAAAATAGAGATGCATTTTTTACCTGATGTTTATGTACCTTGTGATGTTTGTAAAGGAACACGTTATAATAGAGATACATTAAATATCAAATTTAAAGATAAGAATATAGCTGAAGTATTAAATTTACGTGTAGAAGAAGCCCAAGAATTTTTTGCAAATGTTCCAAAAATAAAAACAAAACTCGATATAATGATGGACGTAGGATTATCATATGTTGAATTAGGAGCTGGTGCTCCAACTCTGTCAGGAGGAGAGGCAGGAAGAGTAAAACTTGCCAAAGAACTACAAAAAAAACCAACTGGAAAAAGTCTATTTATATTAGATGAACCAACAACAGGATTACATTCAGACGACATAAAAAAACTCTTAGTGATTTTACAAAGAATAGTTGATAATGGAGATACAGTTGTTGTAATTGAACATAATCTAGACGTAATAAAAGTTGCGGACCATATTATTGATTTAGGACCAGAAGGTGGAGATGGAGGAGGTACAATAATTTGTACGGGAACACCAGAAGAAATAGCCAAAAATGAGCTATCATACACTGGAAAATATTTAAAAAAATATTTAAAATAAAAATTATTTTAATATATTGTAATTTTATAAACCCTTTAAAAAAAGTAGATTGTTTGTTATAATCTAGAAAGAAAGATGGTGTAATATGAATCCAGTAATGATTAATATTTTAGGCTTTGAAATTAGATGGTATTCTTTTCTGTTACTACTAGCTATTATTTTGGGAATAATTATGTTAACAAAAGAAGGCAAAAAATATGATTATTCTAAAGACTTTTTATTCAATTTAGCTTTTTGGATGATAATATTTGGTTTTATAGGTGCTAGAATTTACTATGTAATATTTAATTATAAATATTATTTAAACGATCCAATAAGTATTTTAAAAGTTTGGGAAGGTGGGCTTGCTATTCATGGAGGTCTAATAGGAGGATTTATTACATTAATTATATATTGTCGAAAATACCATACTCGTATATCCAAAATGACAGACATGATAATCATTCCCCTAATTCTTGGTCAAGCAATAGGAAGATGGGGTAACTTTTTTAATGGAGAAGCTCATGGTAGTGCAACAACACTTTTAGAATTACAAAATAAACATATTCCAGAATTTATAATTGAGGGAATGCATATAAATGGAGTATACTATCATCCAACTTTTTTTTATGAATCTATATGGTGTATAATTGGACTGATAATATTATTAATTGTTCGAAAGTATAAATATTTAAAAGTAGGACAATTAACAAGCATATATTTAATGTGGTATAGCGTTGGTAGATTTTTCATTGAAGCCCTTCGAACTGATTCATTAATGCTTGGTGGATTTAAAGTTGCTCAATTAGTTTCAATAGCTTTATTTGCAATTGGCTTAATAATATTTATGGTTTTAAGTCGAAAAGGAAAATTCGAAGATTTATATACTGAAGCTAAAGGTAGTGAAATTCAATTTTAAAAGGAGATTATCATGAAATATGATTTAATAATAATTGGTATGGGTATAAGCGGAATATCTGCTGCTATCTATGCTAAACATAGTGGTTTAAATGTTTTATTAATTGAAAAAAATACTCCAGGTGGACTACTAAATAAAATTAACACTATAAATAATTATCCAGGTTATAGTAAGATAAGTGGTCCAGATTTATCACTAGAACTATTTAAAAGTATAAATGACTTAAATATACCATATAAAATAGCAGAAGTTGAAAGTATTAGCATAAAAAATGATAATAAAATTATAAGCACAAATATCGGTGAATTTGAGTCAAAATATGTTATAGTAGCAACTGGAAGAAACAATAAAAAGTTAGGACTTTCTAATGAAGAAAAATTATTAGGAAGAGGAATTAGTACATGTGCTTTATGTGATGGAAACTTATATAAAGACAAAGACATAGCATTAGTTGGTGGAGGAAATAGTGCTATTGAAGAAGCTATTTACCTATCAAATATAGCAAATAAAATATACCTTATTCATCGCCGTAGTTCTTTTACAGCTGAAAAATCTTTAGTTGAAGAATTATTAAAAAAGAAGAATATTGAAATATTTTATGATAGCAATATTACAGAAATAATAGAAGATAACAATCAAGTAAAAGAAGTAGTTATTAACAACGATAAGCACTTAGTAGTTGATGCCCTTTTTAAATACATTGGATTTGAACCAAATAATAGTATTTTTAAAAATATAGATATTTCGTTAGAAAATGGTTATATTGTTGTTGATAACCATTATGAAACTAATGTAAAAGGAATATACGCTGTGGGAGATTGTATAAAAAAAAATATATACCAATTAATTACAGCAGCAAATGATGGAGCTGTTGCATCAATTAGTATAATAAAAAAAATGGAGAAAAATAAATAATCTAATTTTTAATTTTTGTTTTTTTATTTTCCGTTTCAACTTCATTTAAAACATATTCACATGCTTGAATAACAAATTTTGAAAAATTTGATTGAGTTCCAGTTAAATAATTTTCAATTCTCTTAACTAATGGTAAAGGAAATCGAATAGTTTTATTTTCGCTTTCCTTTTTTTCTATGTTTAATCTAAAAGCCATAATATTCCCACTTTCTAATTATTTATATTGTATTGCAAAATCCAAAAACAAAATGCATTGCATAATGCAATGCGTGCATGATATTATAAATATAGTTAATAATAATCATAGTATAATATTCATAAAACTAATTTTAGTATTATAAGCAAATATATTTATCATTAATTTTGCTCCTTTATTAGATTAACTAAAAATGTATTTGTAAATAACTGATTTATAAGATATATAAGAAAGAGGTAGTATCATGGAATATAAAAAGAAGATATATTTAAGTATAGGAGTAATAACTTTAATAGTTCTAGTTGTAGGAATATCATTCGCTTTATGGAATGTAAATATAGCTCAAGAAGGAATAAATACCATAACAAGTGGTTGTTTAAAGTTAACGCTTACTGATGAAAGTGATGCAATTAATTTAAGAAATGCCTATCCAATAACAGATAATGAAGCCTCTAACTTAGAACCATATAATTTTAAAATAGAAAATACATGTAATAGTGAAGTAAGTTATAATATTAGTTTAGAAATGATGGAAGTAGAAAATAGATTGAAAACAGAATATATAGCTATATCAATAGATAATGGAACTAAGTCTATTTTAAATACCTTAGAAGAAATAAATACAACATATGATAAAGGAGATTATACACCAATAGAAGGAAGAATGTTAGTAAATGGAATACTAAAAGGAAATGAAAGTAAAAGTCATAGTATAAGATTGTGGATGGATGAGAGTGTACCAGCAACAGATGATACTATGAATAAGACATTCATAGGAAAAGTAGTATTAAATGCCACCTTAACAGGAAGAT
>CAOKUH010000086.1 GCA_948472605.1 uncultured Mycoplasmatota bacterium | reverse complement strand
AAAAGAATTACAATTTTTTTCAAATTTATTTGACAAAGTAGATAATTCATTATATGATTTATCTAGCATGATAGATATCATGCTAACCTTTCGAAACACTCTTACGAAATAATGTGAGAGTGAATCAACCAAAACCCCCTGAAGGAGCCTTATGGCTCCATTTTTGTTCTTATGAATTAAAAGTGTTTAAAATTTACATGAAAGAGATTAAAAAGTTTTAATTTTGATTAAAAAAGTTATATAATTTTTAACTATCTTTTATAAACTTTTAAATGTCGTTATATACTTTATTTATAAGTATTTACAGCATTTTTATTTTTGAAGATATTCACATATATTTTTATAATTTCTTATATTTTTGCTTTCAAAAATAGTAAATTGGTAGTAAAATTCAGAAAATTTTTAAAGTGTTCTAGTGTTCTTATATAATATTAAAAAAATACTATGTAATGTCATAGTATCGAAGTATCGTCTTATAGATGAGAACAGTGGCGTAGCCACTAAAGTCTTCACCATAATAAGGGATAGTATTACCCTTATTATGTAACATGAAGCATGTAGCCAATCTTTAGTAATTCTTATTTTATACATTCAATTTTAAGCTTTAGACCATCTTCCATATTAATATTTGTAGGAATGACTATATCTGCTCCAATTTTGTGAGTAATTAAATTTGCAATTATTCTCATTGCTCTTGAGCCATCAAACCAAGTTGGATTGTCGCTTCTATCTCTTATGTTATCTAAGGAGCTAGTCATCATATCATGGTCATATATATCTATTTTTTCTGTTTTAATCATATATTTTTGCCTATCACTTGTATATAAAGTATTGTCATCCATTTTATATAAACCATTATTAAACCAATATAAATGGTCTCCCCCAGAAAGAACTATAGCAGTAGCCTTATATTCTAAATCTCCTATTAGAGAATCAACATATTCTGTAACCTCATCAAAAGTAACTTTTGGAATATCTTCTTTTAGTTCTGGATATTTACTTGTTATATCTACAACCCCAAAGTTATAAAATTTATGTCCAAATATTTCTTTATTTTTAACAAATATTAATTCAATGGAACCTCCCCCACCAATGAAGATACATAATGGTCCATCATAATTAATACCTTGATAGCATCCCATTGCTGTAAGATTTGCTTCATCCTCTTGCGATACTACTTCTATTGTTAAACTAAATTTATCTTTTAAAGTATCTTGAATTTGTTCTAATTCCGTATCACTTATATTTCTAAATATACTACAGCCATATATATGAATATTTTCTGTATATTCTAAAGCCTTACTTATTTCTTTATATAACTTTTCTAAATCTTCATCAATTATGGAATCATTACTTTTATAATTTTTCTTAAATTCAATAGTAGTTGTTTTATCATATATAACTTTGCTATTTTCATAAATATTAGTTTTTGTATTATTACTACCGATTTCTATAATTCCATATTTTTCATTCATATTGTTCACTCCTAACATTAATTATTATAACACATATTTTTTAATATTTATTAGATTATCTTTGAATTCCTAAATATTAAAATATATTTATTTAGTAGTAAATTAGTAGTAAAGTTAAAATTTTACTTATACCCTTTAAAATAAATAAATTAAATCAAAAATCACAATTTTTAACCAAAAAAATTTAACAAAAATGCTACCTAAAATAGTATAAATAATGTTTTTAAAATGTTATAATACTCAAATAAAGAGGTTTGCTAAATCATTTCAAGAGATTACAAGTAATATAAAAAATACAATTACTAGAACTCAATTAGAAATTATGACAGATGATGATAAAAAAGTTAGTTAGCCTTTATTATAATATTGGTAAAATGCTCGACGAAAATAGTAGTTGGGAAAATAAGTTTATCGATAATTTTGCAATGGATTTAAAAATGTCCTTTCCCAATTTAAGGGGATTTTCGGTTCGGAATTTAAAATATATGAAAACTTTTTATAACGAATATAACGAAATTATTTAAAGTGCATAAACAAGTAAAAAAAGTGAGTGATTTATAATGACAGATGAACAATATATTGATATAGCAATAGAGATTAGTAAGAATGCAAAATATCCTTATGGTGCTATTGTAGTTAAAAACGAAAAAATTATTGGTAGAAGTGATGATAAAACTTTAATGGAAACAAGTATGTATTCTCATGCTGAATTAGAAACAATAGAAAGTGCTTCTAAAAATAAAAATCTCTATGGAGATTTAAAAGGAGCCGCAATGTATGTATCTTGTGAACCTTGTATGATGTGTATGAGAGCAATACTATATGAAGAATTTAATAAATTAGTATACGCTGCTACACTACAAGATAGTAATGATAATTACTGTCCAGAAATGATTACTAATATAGATGAATTAGCAAAATACTCTAAAAATAAAATAGAGATAGTAAAAGAATTACATAAAAAAGAAGCAATACAAGTTTTGAAAGAGCATGATTAGGAGGTACGATTTGTGAAAGAAATGACTTTAAAAGAGTTTCAAAGAGCTATTACAAAAATAGATCATAAGAATAACGCAACTGACAAATATTTTTATAAATTAGCAGAAGAAGTTGGCGAACTTGCAAAAGTAATTAGAAAAGATAAACGATTAGCTAATAGCGAAACGATAAAAGATACGATTGAAGAAGAACTATATGATGTTCTCTATTATGTAATTTGTCTTGCCAATATGTACGAAATTGATTTAACACAATGTGCTATTTTAAAAGAAAAATTAAATTCTGAAAAATATGGTAGAAAAAGTATTTTTGATGAGTAAAAAAACAATTATGTTAGATATGGATGATATAATAACAATCCATGGACTATCTAATTTAATAGAAAAGTTTTTAGTTAAAAAATTACAAGATACAGGAAATAATACTTTTTATAGGTAAGATTTATTAGGAGATAAAAAAATAATTATTATAGAAGTTTTATTAAATAAAGGAGGTAAAGTACATGAATTTGAAAAAATTTTGTATAGATAATAATCTAGGAAATGTTACAGGCATATCAAAATTATCGGGTGGACTGATGCACAAAATGTTTAAAGTTGAAACTGATAAAGGAACATATGCAATTAAGATATTGAATCCTGAAGTAATGTCTAGAGGTAATGCGTATGATAATTTTGTAATATCAGAAAAAATTTCAAATCTGGCAAAGAATAATGGGATTATTGTTTCAAGTGCTTTACTTATAAATGACAATTATTTAACTAAGTATGATGATATGTATTATATGGTATTTGATTTTGTTAATGGAAAAACCTTAACAGATGAAGAAATAACAATCGAACATTGTAAGAAAATTGGTAAAATTTTGTCTCAAATACATTCTTTAGATTATCAGGATTTAGAATTAGAAAATAAAAGAGTAAATTATAAAAGATTGTATGATTGGGAATCTTATATAACCAATCCTAATTTTGATGATATGAGTTATAAGGAAGAATACTTAAGAAATTATAAAAAGTATAATTCTTTATTAAAAAGAGCAAACGAAAGATTCAATAAATCCAATATTGAAGCAAGTATATGTCATAACGACATGGATCCTAAAAATGTTATGTGGGATGGTGTAAATCCTATAATAATAGATTGGGAGTCAGCAGGTTTATCTAATCCATATAGAGAATTATTAGAAGATGCTTTGTGTTGGTCAGGATTTTTAAGTGATAATTTTAATGAAGAAAAATTTTCTGCTGTAATTGCCGAGTATATCAAAACCAAACCTATCGAACATCAAAGATATAGTACCATTTGTGGTAATTTAGTTGGCAGGTTTGGATGGCTTAAATACAATTTAGAAAGAAGTTTAGGCATATGTTCTGATGACCTAGAAGAAAGAAAATTAGCTGAGCATGAAGTTTCAAAAACTATTGATGAAATAAATCGATATGTTGAGTTAATTGGCAAGATGTATGAGATTATATGCAATTTAACTAAAAAAGCAAATCATGATTATGATGATATTATAGAAAAGATTATTGAGAAAAATAACTTTTTGAGTGGCAAAAATAATTCATTTATTACAGCTGGTTTTACAAATACTATTTATGGAATAGATAATTATATAGTTAGAATATGTACAAATTTAAGTAATGAGAGTAATTTTAAAAACGAAATAGAATTTTATAAGAAAAATAAGGATAATTCATATATCCCAAAAATGTATTTTTCCGATATCACCAAAAAAGTTGTTCCTTACTATTATGAAGTATTAGAAAGAATTGAAGGTCAAACTTTATATGAAGTGTGGTATAAATTATCACAGATTGAAAGAATCAAGATAGTTAAAAGTATTGTTGAAATAATGAAATCGTTACATAACGTAAAAGTTGATTACTTTGATTTTAAAAAATATATTAAAGATAAAATATCTAGCATATTAAAGGAATCAAATTTAAATGAAGAAATATTTAGAAATTTGTTAGATAAATGTAATATGTATTTTGAAGAAAATAAATTAGGTTTAGTTCATAGAGATTTACATTTTGATAATTTTATTTATAATAATGGTAAACTAACACTTATAGATTTTGAAAGAAGCATGATTGGTGCAATAGATTATGATTTTAGAATTTTATCAAGATATAAGGAAACACCTTGGTTATGGGCAAATGAGAAAACAGATATGTTAACGATTGAATCTGATTATC
Organism: uncultured Mycoplasmatota bacterium; assembly: GCA_948472605.1. Lineage (GTDB taxonomy): Bacteria > Bacillota_I > Bacilli_A > RF39 > UBA660 > MGBC108787. The sequence continues at coordinate 1,477 of CAOKUH010000086.1, read as the reverse complement.
AAAATTTAATGGATATGTTTATTGATAATTATGAAGAATTAAGAAATATACCATATTTATTAGAAAGATTAAAAGTATATGAAATTATAGATTTGTTGAACGAATATAGAAAACATAGAGAAGATTATCAATTAAAAGAAGCAAGAGAAAAAATAAAAGAATTATTAAAATAAGCAATAGTAATGACGCAAAAAAATAAGAGTACTCTCCCCTCTTTTTAAAATTTGCTGTCATCCAGCTATTAGAAAGGAAAATTATTATGAAAAATAAATTTAATTTAACAAGAGAACAAAATGTTTTTATTGCTAAAAGAAATATAGTTGATTATATATGGAAACGTGCTAATTTAAAAGGAATATGTATGAACATTATATTGATGAATAGATTTAAATAATAAAGATAGTTATAATCAATTATGAAAGAGAGGAAGATTTTAAGTGAAAAACAATTATTTATTATTTCATGGTAGTTTTGGAAGTCCGTTCTCAAATTGGATTCCATATTTAAGAAAAGAAATAGAAAATAAAAATTTAGAAGTTTATACTCCAGACTTTCCAACTGGAGTAGGTTTTCAAAATTATGATAATTGGTCTAATCTTTTAAAGGTTTATGTAGAGGCAAAAATTTTAAATGAAAATACAATTATCTTTGCACATTCCATAGCTCCTATATTTATTTGTAAGTTTTTAGTTGAAAATAAAATAAAAGTGAAACGATTAGTATTTGTTTGTGGTTTTAATAATTATTTAGGAATAAATCCTGATTATGATGCTGTTAATGAAAGTATGTTTTTTCATAATTTATCTGATATTAAAAATTATTGTGCTGATATAGTCTGTTTTTATTCAGATAATGACCCTTATGTTAAGTATGAAGTTGAAAAAAAGTTTGCAGATACAATAACAGAAAATCAGATAATAATCTCTGGTGGAGGACACTTGAACTCAGAATCGAATTATACTGAATTTAAAGAATTATTAAAGTATTTATAGGAAATAATCGATGATATAACAAAAAAAATATAATATAATTTTGGAGGATATAAAACTATGAAATGTAATATAAAATATATTGGAAAATCAAGACAAGGAACAACTAAATATTATTGTACTATTCATAAATCTTTTGCTTATGATAAACTAGGAAACAAACTTGATGAATGTCTTTGCAGTAATAAAGAAATATATGATAATAGATTAAATATTAAACAAAATGAAATCAAGGATATAAGTATTAGATATGAAAACATTTTAGAAAATGTTATACCTAAAATAATATTAAACAATAAAGAATTTAATGGAGTTTTAGAATATGATAATTCTTTACTAACTTACAAAGACTTTGGTGGCATAATGTTATCTAAGCTAAATAATATACCATTAGAAATGGTAAAATGCAGTCATTGTGGTCGCTACCACTCTGATAATGTGACTTTTTTATGAAAATGTCCGCTTTTTTTAAGCAATTTATAAATAAA
>CAOKUH010000085.1 GCA_948472605.1 uncultured Mycoplasmatota bacterium | reverse complement strand
ATCCTAAGTTTCGTGAGTATATGTCTAAAGAAGAGGACACGAGAAAATGCCATAATACCGAACTTCGTATTGCTCGTGAAGCTGGTTTTACTGAAGCTAATATAGAAATAGTTAAAAAAATGTTAGCTATGGGAAAAACTACTTCTGAAATACAAGAACTTATAGATATATCATTGGAAGAAATTGAAAAATTAAAAAAGAAATAAAGTAGATAATTTCTGTATTTATAGAAATTATTTTTTTATTCCAATTTATAGATTACATTTTTTCTTTTTTATATAATGAGTTAATAAAATTCCTAAACAAGCTCCACTGGTATCTAAAAAAACGTCTAAAAATCTTCCTGCTCTTTCACTAATAAAAGTTTGATGTAATTCATCTAAACAAGCATAAAGAAAACAAGATAAAATACTAAATAATACCAACTCTTTCACACCATAATTTTTTAAAGTAAAATACATTATAATTCCCAATATCAAGTAAATTAGAAAATGAGCACTTTTTCTAACTATTTTTCTTAACTTTTTTATTAATTCCAATTTATTATTGTAATCAATTTCTTTATCAAAAATTTTTGAAATTACGTTAATAATTGATTCACTAACTCCATCGCTTAATTTTTCACTAGTAATACCATTCTGATGAGAAAAAGCAAAAATAATATTAAAACAAACTACAAGAATAAATGTCCAGATTATTTTATTTTTCATCTAATACCTCATTTATTTTTTCTTTGGCTTTTTCTATACTATTCTCATCAGGTTTCATAACATAAAGTTTCAGTTTAGAACCCATACTATGTGTATAATCCATAGCTCCTGTTCCTGTAACTGCTGTTGTATCTATTGTCCAATTTGGCATTTTATCTAATTGATGTTTAATAAATGAAGTAATTTCATTCATGCTCATATCGGTTTGAAAACTGCCATTTAAACTATTTAAAATAGTATTATATTTACTTATTAAAATAGTTGAAGTAGTAACTTTTTCAAATATAGCTTTTATTACTTGTTGTTGATTTTCTCCACGATGATGATCTCCTGTTGTATATGCATATCTTTCACGGGCATATGCTAATGCTTCTTTGCCACCAAAGTGATTTAAGCCTTCTTTAACATGGACTTTGGTGTTAGTATAGCAAGTAAAAGCTTTATCTGAATAAATATCTATTCCTCCTATTATATCAACAACTTTAATAACTGTATTAAAATTAACACGTAAATAATGAGTTATATCAATATCATATAAATCCTCTAATGTTTTAATACTTTTTTCAATACCATAAATTCCCGCATGAGTAAGTTTATCTTTATAGCCTGTTGTTCCAGCAAGTTGTACATAATAATCTCTTGGTGTATTAACTAGTAAAATATGATTAGTTAATGGATTCACCACCGCTAACATATTTACATCACTTCGTCCTCTTACACTATTAACATTTCCCCATTGATCTATGCCACTTATATATAATATAAATGGTTCTAAAGTTATTTTATTTTGATCATTATCAGGATTTTCTACATGACTTTTTTCTTGAAGTTCAAAAGAATAGATAACTTTTGCATCACTTGAAAAATTTTTTAGTTCATCTTTTGCTATAGCTATGTAACTTTCTTCTAAAACAATAGCATCTACTTCTTTCTTTAATAATTTGTCAATAATTGTTCCAAATTCATTTTCTGTTAATTCATCAAAATTTATTTTACCATTAAGTTCATTTTTAATATTCTCTTTATAATTATCTTCTAAATATAATATTTTTCTATCCTTTAAATCTTCAATGTTGTTATAATTACTTTTATTTAAAACAATAACTGAATAAGTTAATGTATCATAATTATTATTTGTATTATCGATAAAAGTATAAGTACTGCTGATATAATTAGTTCCTAAAATAAATCCTGTAGAAAATAAAAATATTAGAATAATACACATTATTTTAAATATTATATTTTTTATTTTATATAAAAATAATAATAACAATATTAAAATAATTAAAATTATAATAAATCCTATAATTATATATTTATCTGGAATAATATTTAACTTTAATAAATTATAAGTAAATAAGCTAAAACTAATTAATAATAATATTGTAATTAATATTTTAAATATCATAAATACAATTGTTTTTTTATTTTTTTTCATAGATATCTCCATTCTTAATTTCTTTTTAATAATTTGAAAAATAAATTTCTGTAGTAAATAAAGTTTTCATTTTTCCGATATATAGCCAATAACAAAATATTAGTTATTATCATACTAATTAAAACACTAGTACAAAAATTTAAAATCATATTACTAAAAACTATTTTAGTAGATATATAATACAATATAATTCCTAAAAATATAAATGTAAATAAATATCCTAACGTTTCTACAAAATAATTTTTATAATCTCTTTGAAACAAATTTTTATAAATATATTTTGGATAACTAAATATCCATAATACTAAACTACTAATTATTGTCCCCATAAAGACTCCAGCTAAACCAAATATCTTTACTAGTAATATACTTGCTACAATATTTACTAGTGATTCAATTAATGGAACAAAACGATCTTCGTAATATATTCCAGCAGCCTCTTTAAACACTACATAAGTATATCTAGAACTTTTTTGAAAATAATTTAAAACTAAAACAATTAAAACTATTTTAGGTAATATATATTCATTACCTATCCAAATACTTATAAAACTATCCATTATAATCAATGTTGAAATACTTGCAAATGTCGATATCCAAAAATTTAAAAATCTAATTCTTTTAAAAATCATAAATTGTTTTTCCAAAGATTCAGTAACTAATAAATTCCCAACACTAGCTGTCATTGATTGTATAATCTGATTAAATATTTTATGAACAGCATCAATAATTAAAAAATAATTGGAATATAAACCCACCATTACTAATCCTAAAAATTTAGAGATAATTATATTATCAGTTCCTGAAACTACAAATCCTCCTATTTGATGAAAAAATAAAGCTTTTGTCTTTTTAAAAATATCTTTTTTTAAATTTTCATCAAGAGGAATTATATCATCATCTTTTAAATATCCATAATATTTATTAGCTACCTGAGTTATAGCTATATTTTCAACAATTCTCATCACTATTTTAATTATTAAGTAAAGATAATAATTTTTCGTCAAGTATAATATTACTAATTGAAATATATTTAAAAATATTATGTAAAAAATATGTATTATATTAATTATATAATTTTTTTGATTGGCATAAATGATACTCCTCTTATATGATAATAAATAAGAACAAATGGTATCTGTTAAGAAAAGAAAATAAACTATTTTTATATTGATATCAAGAGATACTTCCCCAACTATAGATGGTAAAAATAAACTTATAAAAAAGCCAATTATAAATATAATAATTGCAATTATACGATAACTTTTTTTATAAAATGCCATTAAAGATTTAATATTTTTAAGATCATTATTAGCGATTGGTTTATATAAATTATAAATTATTGCACTTCCTATACCCATTTCTACAATGGCCATCATTGATAATATGTTTGAAAATAAACCATTTAATCCTAAATATTCACTACCAAGTATTTTAATAAAAATAGCTTGTGCTGTAAAGCCAATTATTATTGCTACAACATTAGAAAATAATGCTGATAAAACATTTTTAACAGAATTCTTAATTCTCATTTATATCACCTTTAAAAATCAATTTAATCCATTGCTTTCCAATCTTTTCAATATCAAACTTTTTTACTTGGCTTAAAGATTCTTTAGACATTTCTTTAATTTTGAGTTCATTATTAGCCAAGTAATTCATAGCACTAGCTAATTGAGAAACATTATTTTTTTCAATCAAAATACCACAATTTGATTTACCAAATATTTCTCTGCTTGACGGAATATCATAACTAATTATTGGTAAACCATAAGCCATTGCTTCTGTTACAACCATTCCCCATCCTTCCCAAGAAGATGTCATAACGTATATAGAAGAATTTAAGTAATATTTTGGAACATCTATTACTTGTCCAGTTAAAAAAATTCGTTTATTTAAATTATATTTATTGATTATATCTTGATACTTTTTCCTATCGTCCCCTTCTCCAACAATATATAAATTCCATTCTGAATTATTTTTGCTAAACAAATGAAATGCCTCTATTAATTCATCAAAACACTTTACAAAAGTATATCTTCCTACAGCAACAAAATTTTTAGTTGTTAAATCACTAATCTCTAAAGTTTTAAAACTATTAGGATTATTTAAAGTTATAGCTGAGTATTTATAATTATTCTCAATTTTTTTTCTGTCATCATCCGTTTGTACAACATAGTAGTCTATATTATTGAATAAATATTTTATTAAGGCATTTTGATTATAAAATCTTCTTCCCTTAGTTTTAAAATAAGCATTAAAACAACTATGTTCCCAAGCCACTATTTTAGAATTACTTAAAAATGGTTTTAAAATAACTAAAATACTAAAATACTCACTCCCGATACCAATAACAAAATCATATTTTTCTTTATTTATTACATTTGCTAATATCTTTTTGTCAAAACCATTGCAATATATTTTTTTTAATAAACTCAATCTATTCTTTATAATGCCTTTTTTAGAATTGAATACTCCTAACTTTTTATAAAACTTTCTAACTACTCTATTAAAAAATTTATTATATTTTAAAACAAAATTTAGTTTTATTTTTTTATCTAATTTATACATTTCATAATCTTGTTTTTGAAAACGATCAGTTAATAAAAAGGATACTTCATAGTTATGATTTACTAAATAATTAGCAAGAATTGTAACTACTCTTTGCTCTCCCCCTAGAGTAAAAGGAGAATTCATAAAAAAACATATTTTTTTCATTATACCACAACCTCTACTTTTTTATATTTATCAAACTTCCTAAATATAATAATGCCTCTTTTGTATTGTAATTTACTAAACCGGCTGCTGGAGTAAAAGTCATTTCTCCAAAATAAATTTTCCCTTGAATATTATATAAATCTATTCTAACAAAAGGAAATCCTTTAGATAAATTTTCTGCTATTTTAATCATTTCTGCTAAATTAAAAGGACAATTTATTCTTTTGTCAGCTCTATATTCTTCTTTGCTAAAGGGAAGGTATTGCCAAGTTAAATCATAATAATCTAGCCTTAATAATTTTTCTCTTTCGCTGCAAACTAAAATACATTCTGCTTTTCCATTATAACAATATATTTTGTAATCTAATGGTACTTTATTTTCTGAGTCATCTAAATATTCTTCTACAATAATTTTAGGCTTAATATTTTTATAATGATATTCTAAATTATTTAATGCAAAATTTTTTTTCAAATTATTTCTTAGTTTTTTTACATATAATTCAAATTCTTCCTTAGTTACTTTCTCATCATATATAAAAACATTCCCACAGCCGTTATTTGGTTTTAAAACAAACCTTTTAGGTAACAAAGAAAAATCTATGTCAGAAAAATCATCATAAATCCCATAAATTTTAGGCAAAATATTCTCATAATTTTTTTCTTTAATATATTCTCTCACTAATACCTTATCAGCCAAATTACTATATATTTTTTTTGTTTTATAGTCATTTAAAATTAACCACTGAATTTTTTCATTAAAATCTTTGGGATTTTTTAAATCTAGTTTCTTATGCATTCTATGTCTATAAAGTATTTTATGAGCTATTTTAGGAGGTAAGATCCATAAAACTCGTTTAATTATTTTCTTGAAAATTTTTTTCATAAAAATCATTATCTCCTATTATTTTTTTATAATCTATAATATTTTTTTCTAAATTTTTATCTTTTCTAAATTTTATATAATACATAATATTTTTCATAAAAGGAAAAATAAGAAAAATTTTTTTACAACAACATTTCAAATAAACTTTATAAGATATTTTTTTATATTTCTTTAATAAATTAAGACTATATTTAAAATTATTTTTATCATTTATTCCCATATAAAGAAGCTGTAAATAATTATTATAATATATTTCATTTTCTTTATTTTTATATTCTTTAATGTCTTTCTCAAATTTTTTAAAGAAAAGTTTTTTTACTTCTAACATTTTAGAAAAATTGGGAATATTTGCTTTATCATCTACACACTTAACAACTAAAAATTCATCTAAATTTATAATACTACAAAAGTTAAAAAACCTAATCATATATTCAATATCTTGATGTCTAATGAAGTCCGAATCA
>CAOKUH010000084.1 GCA_948472605.1 uncultured Mycoplasmatota bacterium | reverse complement strand
CAATTTTATATGGCTGTCAATACTTTTTCTTGATTTTTTTCATGTCTTTGTCCTGCTTTAATTTTATTAACCATTCACATTATACAAAAAATGTGATATATTTTAAATGGTGATTTTATGATAAATAAAAAAAATATTTTAATAACTATTGTAACATTAATAATCTTAATTAGTGGGGCTATATTATTAGCTAGTATATTTACTAAAAAAGATTCAAAACTCATTAATTTAACACTACCAGCACTAAAAGAAAAAGTCGAAAATAAAGATACATTTGTATTGGTCTTAAGTCAAACAGGATGTTCTCATTGTCAACAATATATACCAGAGCTTGAAAAAGCTTTAAAAGAAGTAGACTTTAATGCCTACTTACTAAATATTTCAAATTTAAGTGATGAAGAATATACCGATTTAACTAAATTAGTACCATTTTCAGGAACTCCTACAACTATATTCTTTACAGAAGGAACAGAAAAAACGACATTAAATAGAATTGTTGGTTCAAAATCAAAAAGTGAAATTATAGAAAGATTAAAATCATTGGGGTATATAAGTTAATATGGAAAAGATAAAAAAATTTACAAAGGGGATTTTGTTTAGTATAGGTTTATTTTTATTATGTTTAATAATTTGTCCTAATTTGTTTGCTATAATATTTAGAAACGCTTTATTAAGTGAAAATACTATTATAAAAAGTTCAGCTCTATTGGGAATCTATGTTCTTACATTTATCATTGTTTTATTAATACTTCATAAAGATATAATTAAAAATTTTAAAGAATTAATACATGAACCTAAAAAATATATAAAAAAAGGATTGTCATGTTGGGGATATGGGTTTCTAATCATGCTCCTTTCAAATTTAATTATAACTTCTATAGTTGGTAGTATACCCGTAAATGAACAATCTGTTAGAGGAACACTTTTAGAATTTCCTTTATACTCTATTCCCTCTATTGTTTTCTTTGGTCCTTTTTTTGAGGAACTAATATTCCGTTATGGAATAAAAAAAGCCTTTAACAAAGAGCTTATCTACGCCCTAACATCTGCAATAACTTTTGGGTTATTACACGTTGTAACAGCTTTTGATGAGTTTACTATAGCCAATATCATGGCCCATTCTAAAGAGTTTTTATTTATTATACCTTATGGAGCTTTAGGATTTTTCTTTGCTAAAGCATATTATGAAACAGATAATATTTTCGCATCTATAATTCCTCATATGTTTCATAATTCCTTATCAGTTCTTTTAATTTTATTAACTAATATGTTATAGGTGATATATGAAAGAAGAAAATATAAATTTACCCAAAAAGAAACATTATTTTCTAAAAATATTCTTTATAATCATATTACTAATAATAATTTTCTTATACATATATGTAAAAAAAATTGAACCAAATATTATCACTATCAAAGAATATGCTATAGTTGATAATAATTTACCCTATTCATTTCATGGTATGAAAATAGTTCATTTTTCAGATATATTGTATGGTACAACAATAAATAAAAATAATATGAGCAAGATAATTGATAAAATAAACGAATTAAAACCAGATATTGTTATTTATACAGGTGATTTATTTAATAGTAATATAAATATTAATGAATCTGATAAAATTCTTTTAAAAGAAAATATGACTAAAATACTTGCAACTTACAAAAAATATGCTGTTATTGGAGATAATGACTACATAAATAAAAATGATTATATTGATATAATGAAAAGTTCTGGATTTATTGTATTAGATAATAAAAATGATTTGTTCTATTATGGAGGAAATGATCCACTAATGTTTGTTGGTACTACTTCTATTTTAGAAAAAGAAATTGATATTGAAACAGCTAATTCTATTGAAAATAATACTTATTATAAAATATGGCTTAATCACGAGCCAATAATAGTTGATGAATTAAAAAAACATAATATTAATCCTAATTTGATTTTTGCAGGACATACACTAAATGGTTTAATCAAACTTCCTTTTAATAGTTTTCTTTTAAAACAAGATGGTATAAATAATTATACAAATAATTATTATAATTTAGATGAAACTAAAATGTATATTTCAAATGGCTTAGGCACATACAAATTTAATGTTAGATTTAATAACCTACCTTCAATCAATTTATATCGATTATATCAGTATTGAATGCTAATTAAATTTAGCATTTTTTCATAAAAAAAGACCAAAAGGTCTTTAAACGCATTCTACGAATGTATCAGTTAAACATCTTATAGCACAAATGCAATCTAAACTAATTGTAAAAAATGAATTTGTTGCTATATATGGATTTAAACTTGTTGTATCAGGATTATCTGCAAGAACACGACAAGTACAACAATTTCCATCTACTTTTTCTACTCTAAATACATTTGAACATGTAGCACTTGCATCTACACAAGTTGCTGTAGAATCTTTAGTAGTTGGCATACTCCAAGGAGTTCCGTTACCACAACAAGTATAAATCATTATAGGTCTAGTATTACAAATTAAGCAATTAGGTCCTCCACCAAGCATTGGTCTATCACAAGAATCTAAACAACTATCTGGACATGCATTTTGTTGAAGAACTAATATTACATTTAAAATTTCTGCTATACAATTTGTATCATGATTGTTGTTATTTTGATTATTACACATATCATTCACCCTTTCATATATTCTCACTAATAATTTATGAAATTAAATAAAAATAGTTCTTAAATTTAAAAAGGTTTTAAAAATTATATTTTTGTTGTATAATCATAATAGGTGATAAAAAATGGACACATGGATTCAATATTTAATCATAATTGCAGTTTTAGTACTAATTTCTTTAATAGTTATTAAGTTAATGAAAAAAGATTTTAGTGTTGAAGCTAATAAACTAATTAATTATTTAGGTGGTAAAGAAAATATCATTAATGCTGAATGTAATATGTCTCGTTTTAAAGTTATTTTAAAAGATGTTTCAATAGTTGATAAAGATAATATTCAAAAATTAGGAGCTAAAGGTATAGTGGAAATTGATAATCAATTAAAAATAATCTTTGGAAAAGATGCAAGACAATTAAAAAAATATATTGATGAAATTTTATAGTGTAATAATTACACTTTTTTTATGCTTAAAATATCAGCTATCCTAATAGTGTCCCCACTCAAAGTTAAAAGAGAATCTCCAGTTAATCCAACAATATCTTCTTCCAAAACACCTTTAGTAGTATTTAGTTTAACTCTTGTCTTATAAACATGAGTTTTTGCATTAAAGATTTTATTAATATCATCAATTGTAACTCTATTAGATCTAGTCATATCATCTTCTAATTCAAAACTTTTATAAGTCTCTTTATTATTCTGAAGTTTCTTTGTAATAGGTACAGCATAAACATTTGGCAAATTTTTATTCATTTTACGAACACCTCCCTACATTTTATGATTATTTCCCTATTTTGTTGCATACTAAGAATATGAAAAAGATTATTGATAAATACAATTTATTATTCTTTCTACCACTAGTTGTTATTATAATTGCTAGCTTTTTTTGCATGTATGAAGCTAGGTTTGTTAAAACACTTTACAAAACCTACTTAATTAAGCAAACTTTATGGTTTTTCATTGGGTTTATTTTAATTATTATTCTAAAAAAAATAGTTTTTATTTTTATCTTATAAATTTATTTCTTTTAATACTTGTTTTATTTATTGGAAAAGAGATTAATGGTGCTAGAGCTTGGATTAGTTACAAAGTGTTCAACTTCCAACCTAGTGAATTTATGAAATTAGCTTTAATTCTATATTTAAGTAAAATTACTAATGATTTTAGAATAAATAAAAAACATGAATTCTTATATATTTTAAAATGTATTTTAATTGTTTTATTACCAAGTATTCTAGTTTTTTTAGAACCAGATACTGGGGCGATTATTTTCTATATTTTAATATTAATTGCCATACTCTTTTCTTCAAATATAAGGAAAAGATGGCTTATAATAGGCTTTATTCTTTTCGCTTTATTTATTAGCAGTTTTATTTATATGTATATATTTGAACAAGACTTACTTATTAATTTAATTGGAACAAGTTTATTTTATCGAATGGATAGATTAATAAACTTTAAAGATGGTAGTGGGATGCAAATTAATAATGCTCTTACAACTATTGGAAATGCTGGTTTTTTTGGACATGGTATTCAAAAAAACTTATTATATGTTCCCGAATTTCCTACTGATTTTGCCTTTACATTATTTATTTCTATATTTGGTTTTATAGGAGGAATTACGCTTTTACTTGCTTATTTTATAATAAATATTTTCTTTATTAATAAAATGTTTTTTATCAAACAAAAAGAATATAAATGCTTTATTCATGCTTTTATTTATATTTTTATCTTTAGTCAAATACAAAATATTTTAATGAACTTAAGTCTAATGCCAATTATGGGTATTCCTCTTCCATTTTTATCTTATGGTGGATCTAATATGATTGTCTATTTTATTATGATTGGTATTATTTTAAATATTGTGAAAAAGAAAAAACAAGTAAAAATCTAATTTACTTGCTTTTTATATTTATACTTTTAAAAGCCACGGACTTGTCTTAGTTCCATCTCCACTCAATATTCCTACATCAGGTTTTAGATAGAAGACAGGATAGACTTTAGCTGTACTAATATTACTATTACTAAATGATACCATTTTACTTACTACAAACATCCAATTGCCATTATTAATTGGTGTTATTGTCCATCGAGCGTCATTTTCATTTAACCAATTATTATTGTAACAGGTACTTTGATTACGCCAATTATAAAGAGTATATCCTAAACATGTATTTCTCACACTTCCTCCAACAGCAAATCCATAATCGCTTGGATACATTAAGCCTATTTTTGATATTACTGATATAGGTCTGCCACTATACACAGTTGTTCCACGCTCATTAGTATAAAACGTACTAGCTGTAGCATTATAGTCAGCTCTTCCCCCTATATACCATTTTGCATCATCGATATACTTTTCATAACTACTAATACTTCCTAAATACGTAGTAGAAAGAGTATTTATTAAAGGACTAGTATTATAATCATTACTATTATTGCTATTCCATGCCATTGTTGTATAGACAGTTGATTTTATTAACTTAACTCGATTTTCATACTCCCCATCTTCACTTGCTTGGGTAGGTATTACACCAATAATTCTATATAGTTGATTATCACTACACACTCCACTATCTTCTAAGCATACATAGTTGTTGGGATTAGAACCAACATATCTATAATCTACTAAGGCATTACTTCCGGTTTGGATTGTTTCCCCATGCGTTACTTCAATAATTGTATCATCTGTTTCACTTGCATTGATAATATGATTAGCTAGTGTTTCTACACTTACAAAAGTAATCGTACATGATGTATTACTTGATGTTAAGTTATCAATTGTTATATTCCAATCAACACTATTCCATGTTGCTATGGCTCCATTATCGCATTCGACACTATCAAAGACATATTTATCATATTTTGATGGTAAATCAGTAGTTAATTTTCCATTTACAAGTGTTGCTAATTGCACTAATCCTGTAGCTTCATTATTATTTCCACTAGCTTTGAAGCCAATATTTACAACAAATGTTTTACCTTGTTCATTATTTTGAGGATTTTCTTCATCATTTACATATTCTACGATTAAATAATATGTTGTATTTGTTTTACTTGTTACTTCTATTTCATAGTTTACTTTTGTTTTGCCACTAAATGTTCCTGAGAGTATTGGACTTCCTAAACTACTTGTATCACATTTCATGGCATCGTAATACATGCCACTTTCTGTTGTTGGTTTAGGACTTTCACAGATAGTTGTAGCATCAATGTTAGAATTTTCTACTGCATACATAGTGTATTTTACATGGTTACTAAAATCTGTTACATCTGGTGTTAATGTAATTGTTGCTTTTATTGGTACAGCGTTATCTGGTCCACTTCCTGTGACAGTTATTGTTTTTAATATTTTATTCCCCGGATATATATTTGTAGCTATAATACTACTTCCATAATCCATTTTAGCACTAGCTAGTGTTTTCGCTGCGACATCGATTTTATTATTTCCTTCACTACTTACCTTTGATGTAAAGTAAGCATATGAAGAACTTATAAGCAAGACTATTGTTATAAATATACCTAAGCTTAATAATAATATTCTCGTTTTTGGTTCTAAGATATTTCTATCTTCTATATACCCCCCCCCCAGACGAGAATTTTCGTTTGGTTGGAAGGCTAAAATTAAATTTTTTTGTAGTGGTAAGCTTAAAGTAGACAACTAAGAGGGTTTAGTAGACAATC
>CAOKUH010000083.1 GCA_948472605.1 uncultured Mycoplasmatota bacterium | reverse complement strand
ACCATTTTATAATGGTTTGTGAGATTTTTGAGTTTCAAAAGTGTTTAAGTTCCGTTATGTAATGATATTACTCCATTCGGAATTTCAAGAGATTTTAAAGAAAATTATGATAGTTATGATTATCCTGATATTGATAAAGCTTCTGAATTAAATAAACTTAATTATAGTGATTTTGTTAAGTTTATTAATAGTTTGGATTTTAAAAATTATACTATTACGAAAGTTATTAATGAAGAATAAAAAATAATATCTTATTAAAGAAATTTATGTTAAACTATAATCGTAGTATAGATAGGAGAAAAAATGGAAAAGGCAAAAGTTTATTTTATTAAAGAAATTACCCCAGAAAATATTATTAAGGCTTACGAAGCTGTTGGTAAAACTTTAACTGGCAATGTGGCTGTTAAAATGCATTCTGGAGAAAAAGGCAATAAAAATTATTTAAAACCAGATTTTGTTTGTGATTGTATAGCTCATGTTAATGGAACAATTGTAGAATGTAATACTGCCTATGATGGAGCTAGAAATACAACAGAAAAACATCAAAAATTAATTAAAGAGCATGAATGGGATAAATACGCTCCTTTTGATTTAATGGATAGTGAAGGACCTGACCTAGTTTTGGAAATTCCAAATGGTAAAATTATCAAAAAGAATTATGTTGGCAAAAATTTAGCTAATTATGATTCAATGTTAGTTTTATCTCATTTTAAAGGTCATGGCATGGGAGGATATGGTGGAGCATTAAAACAATTATCCATCGGGATTTCCTCAAGTGCTGGTAAATCTTATATTCATACGGCAGGAGTGACAACAAATCAATATGAACTATGGAATAATTTACCTGAGCAAGATAAATTTTTAGAAGCTATGGCAGATGCAGCAGCTAGTGTAGTTAATTATTTTAAAGGAAATATTGTTTATATAAATGTTATGAAAAATATATCAAAAGATTGTGATTGCAATGGGAATGCTGAATTACCTTGTATGAAAGATATTGGAATTCTTGCAAGTTTAGACCCAATTGCTATTGACCAAGCGTGTTTAGATTTAGTATATAGTAGTAATGATCCTGGAAAAGATATTTTAATTAAGAGAATTGAAGAAAAACATGGAATACATACAATTGAAGCAGCTAGTGAATTAGGCATTGGTACACGTGAGTATGAACTTATAAACATTGATTAAAAAAAATCATTTTAACGTAATTTTATGTTAAAATATTTCTAATGTTCCCGTAGTTTATTTGGATAAAACGAGGCCCTCCTAAGGCTTAGCGGACAGTTCGAATCTGTCTGGGAACACCATTTTTGATTTAAAAAAGGTCTTGAAAGATAATCTTTCAAGATTTTTCTTTTTGAATGGTATAATATAATTCTAAAAAGGCTGATCATTATGTGCAATTTATTAATCAATAATAAAAAATTAATGAAAGAATTTAACTATGAAAAGAATACTTTAAATCCAAATAATTTAACTTTTGGCAGTAATAAAAAAGTATGGTGGAAGTGTGAAAAAGGCCACGAGTGGTATGTGTCTGTTAGTAATAGAACAAGAGGGACTGGTTGTCCTTATTGTATGAATCGTTTAATAATGAAAGGTTATAATGATTTGTTTACGACAAATCCTGAATTAAAGAGTTTTTGGAATTATGAAAAAAATGAAGTATTACCATCAGAAATAGGAAAAGGTTCTGCCAAAAAGTATTGGTGGAAATGTGAAAAAAATCATGAGTGGGATGAAGAGGTAAGAGTAGTTGCCTCTGGTTGCAGATGCCCGTATTGTTCGAATCATAGATTATTAACTGGATTTAATGATACTAAAACAACACATCCTGAACTTATGGATGAATGGAATTATGAAAAAAATACTATAAAACCTGAAGAGGTTATTAATAGTTCATCTATAAAAGTGTGGTGGAAATGTGAAAAAAATCATGAATGGGAAGCAAGGATTAGTAAAAGAGCTTGTGGAAGAGGATGTCCATATTGTTTTAGTGCTAATCAAACTTCATTTTCGGAACAAGCTATATATTTTTATTTAAATAAATGTTTTAATAATGTTTATAGTAGATATAAAAAACTATTTGATAATGGAATGGAAATAGATATTTTTGTTGAAGATTTGAAAATTGGAATTGAGTATGATGGAGCATTTTTTCATAAAAATAATTCTTCAAAATTAAGAGAAAAAAAGAAATATCAAATTTGTAAAGAAAATTGTATAAAGCTTATTAGAGTAAGAGAAAAAGGGTTAAAGAGTAATGGATATGAGGATTTAGCAATTGAAAGTCTTTGGGATGGAGACCATTATAATAATTTGGATGATGTTATAAAACAAATATTAAGATTTATGAAAATCGAACTTGATGTTGATACAAAAAAAGATAGAATTAAAATTTTAAATTTATACAAAAAAGATTTACAAGCCAGTTCACTTTCAGAATACTCTGATTATTTAATAAAAGAATGGAACTATGATAAAAATAAAGGAATAGATTTAATCAACTTTAAACCAGGTTCAAGCATAAAAGTATGGTGGAAGTGTGAAAAAAATCATGAATGGGAAGCAAGTATTAATAAAAGAGTTTGTGGAAGAGGATGTCCATATTGCTCTAACAAAAGAGTACTAAAAGGATATAATGATTTAACAACTACTAATAAAAAATTGCTGAAAGAATGGAATTATGAAAAAAATACTATAAATCCAACTGAGATTGTTGCTGGTTCTAAAAAGAAAGTATGGTGGATATGTGAAAAAGGCCATGAATGGGAAGCTAATGTATTAAGTAGAGCAAAAGGTAGTAAATGTCCATATTGTAAAAAATCTACTGGAATAGTAATGTAAATGTATTGTAACCATTATAATATCTACGTTTATAATTAATTTACATAGAATTAACATTATTATTTGAAACTATTTTTTTAGGTGGTAAAATATTTATATAACAAAATTAAAATTAGAAGGATGATTTAAATATGAAAAAAAATCTCGTAGAAAAACCTTTAGAATATTGGGAAGAAAAATCTTATATGTTAGTAATACCTCCAAAATTTGAAAATGATCTGTTAAAAAATAGCTTAGAAAGATTATTTAAAAATGAAGAATTTGAAATAATTAATAACAATTATCAATTAGATAGTGCTATAAACATAAAAATAAAATATGATGGAGAAGAATATGAAGTAGGATTTTATGCAGGGGGTCTTTCTGTTCCCGATTATTACCTAAATAAAAATTTCCTATTTAAAGAGACTGAAAAAGAAGCACTCTTAAAGGCTAACCATGCTATAACAATTTTTATGAAATTTAAAGAAAATGTCAAAAAATCATTTCAATTACAATTAAAAATTGCTGTTACTCTTATTCCTGATTTAATTGGAGTTTTGGATGAATCTGCCGAAAAAGTATTTCCAGCAAAATGGGTGCATATGATTGCATCTTCTAAAATCCTTCCAAGTGCTAGAGATTTATTTACTATTCAAGCTGTTCAAGATACTCATAATGAAGTTTGGTTACATACTCATGGTTTATGTCGTTGTAATTTATCTGAGTTAGAAATATTAGAATCAGACAAAACTAATTGTGAACAACATTATAATTTATTATCAACATATAGCATGTATTTAATTGATAAAAATGATGACTTTTCACCATATTATAATGGTGCGTTCATTGGAATGTTAATTAATGGAACTCCTGTAGTAGTAACATGTGTACCTTGGACAGAAGGAATCTTACAATATAAAAAAGCAAAATTAGGAAATGTAAAAGAAAGAAAAAATGGCCATAATACAAAAACAAGTATTGTATTTTTATATACTAGTGAAGATGAAGAAAAAAATCATACTTTAAGAAAAATTTCTTTATATAATGAACTTTGGAAAGAAAATCCTATCTTCTTTTTCAGTGATGAAGAGACTAAAAGAATGAGTGACTTAGCTAGAGAAAGATTTTCATTTGTCTTAAAAAACTTTGAAAATAAAGATAATAAAATTTTGTTAAAAATTGGTCTTCCTTTAAAAGAAGAGAATAATTATGAACACATTTGGTTTGAACTGCTTGAAATCAATGATGACAAATTTAAATGCAAATTAACTCAAGAGCCATACAATATCCCTGATATCCATACAGGATATATAGATTGGTATACTATTGAAGATATAACTGATTGGATTATTTACACAAAAAAATTCGCTGTTAGTCCAAGTAATGCTTATCTTTTAGACGAGGAAAATAATTATGAAAACAATTCTCTTAGTTGAAGATAATGAAGATATTAAAAAAGGTTTAGATTATTTATTTATGCAACAAGAATTTTTGCTTCTATCAGCTAGTAATTTAAATATCGCTAAAAAATATATTTTAGAAAAACAATTTGATTTGATTTTACTAGACGTTACATTACCAGATGGCGATGGTTTTAGTTTTTATAAAGAAATGAAAGATTATATTAATGTTCCTGTAATTTTTTTAACAGCCAAAGACTTAGAAGATGACATAGTAAAAGGTTTAGAATTAGGAGCTAGTGATTATATTATTAAACCATTTAGAAATAGAGAACTTATTTTAAGAATAAATAATGCTTTAAAATTTAATACAGCAAAAGATAAAATAATTCATCTGAAAGATATTATAATTTATGTAGATAGTATGAAAGTAATAAGAGATAATAAAGAAATTCCACTAACTTCTTTAGAGTTTAAAATATTTTTAATGCTTTTATTAAATATAAATAAAGTTGTAACAAGAGAAGCTATTTTAGATAAAATATGGGAACTATCTTCTAATTATGTTAACGATAATACCTTAACTGTATATATAAAAAGAATAAGAAAAAAATTAGGAACAGATAATATTATTAAAACAATTAAAGGAACAGGATATAGAGTTGATCGTGAATGAAAAATGAAAGATTTAAAATAATTAGTTTTTGCTTCTTTTGTTGTTTAATTTTTAGTTGCATTTCTTTTCTTATAACAAGAATATCATATAATAATTATAAAAATAGTGTAAATAGTTACATTTATAGTTTAATAGAAATATTAAAAAAAGATTATCCTGATATTACTGATATTGAACTAATTAAGATTTTAAATAATGATAAAAAAGGTAATTATAATGAAAATTTAAAAAAATATGGAATTACGTATAACGATTCTATTTTATTAAAACTAGATAATGATTACCATAATTCTCTAAAAATAAATATTAGTTTTATTATTTTAGTAAATATAATATTTATAATTTTATTTTTTATTTATTTTAGTAAAAAAGAAAAACAAATAAATAAAATAACTAATTACATGAAAGAAATTAATTATAAAAATTATCAACTTTCTATTGAAGATAATGGTGAAGGATCTTTATCAATTTTACAAAATGAGGTTTATAAAACAACAATAATGCTTCGTGAAGAAAGTGAAAATTTAAAAAAGGAAAAAATAGCATTAAAAGATTCAATATCTGATATTTCGCATCAATTAAAAACTCCTTTAACATCTATATTAATTATGCTTGATAATATTTTAGATAATCCTAATATGGATGATGAAACTAAAATAGATTTTATTAACAATGTTCACCATCAAGTTGAAAATATTAATTTTCTAATCGTATCTTTACTTAAAATATCCAGATTTGACGCTGATGTTGTTGAGTTTAAAACTGATTTAATTATGGTGTCAAAGTTATTAAATGAGGTATTAAAAAACGTTGAAATTTTAAAAGAGATTAATAATGTTAAGATAAAAATAAATGGTAAGAAAAATATTTATTTCAAAGGAGACTATCATTGGGAATTAGAAGCATTAGCTAATATTATAAAAAATGCAATAGAGCATTCTAGAAAAAATGGTATTATTCACATTTTGATTGAAAGTAATTCTATTTATACTAAGATAATCATTAAAGACGAGGGAGAAGGAATGAGTGAAAAAGATTTAAAAAATATTTTTAAAAGATTTTATAAAGGAGAATCTAGTACTAATGATAGTATAGGAATTGGTTTAAGTTTAGCAAAGAAAATAATTGAAAAAGATAATGGTTTAATAAAAGTAGATTCTAAATTAAATGAAGGAACTACTTTTGAAATAAGATATATGAAATGATGAAAAAATTTGTCATTTTTTTTATTTATATGTCGAGATATGATACTTGCATTACCATACTTATTAGGATATAATTAAGTACAATAGAGGAGTAATAAAGTATGAGTAATGAAAAAAAGATATATTTAGGAATAAGTATAATAACGATAACAGCTTTCTTAATAGGAATATCATTTGCGTTATGGAATGTTAATGTAGCTCAAGAAGGAATAAATACCATAACAAGTGGTTGTTTAAAGTTAACGCTTACTGATGAAAGTGATGCAATCAATTTAAGAAATGCATATCCAATAACAGATAATGAAGCCTCTAACTTAGAACCATATACTTTTAAAATAGAAAATACATGTAATAATAGACATCTTGCGAAACTAAACTAGCATATTCTAAAAACAGAAAATATG
>CAOKUH010000082.1 GCA_948472605.1 uncultured Mycoplasmatota bacterium | reverse complement strand
TATCTGTAAATTCAATCTTAAAACAATCTGTTTCTAACTTATTTATTCCTTCTTGGGCTATATTTATATTCCATAAAGCAAATGAAACTCCTACTACTAATACTATTATTGCTATAGCTCCTATACCTATATATACTTTTTTCCTATTATCCACTACTATCACCTATCTTAATAATACCCCCCCCCCATTAAGAATGTCAAGAAAAAAAGCACCAAAAATATTGGCACTTTGTAGTGGTAAACAAAAAAACTAAAAAACTTTATCCATTATCATTTTTGTTTTAATTCAAGATTTAATTATTTATTACAAACTACATTTATCCTTTTTAAACAATATTGTAAATATATTTTATCATGATGTATAAATTCTAACATATTTTTAAACAGCCTTTTTTTCATCATTATTTATTTCATTACCATTATCATAATTATAAACTTCATGTTTTAAATAGCCACTACTTTTTTGTAAAGCAACTAAATTATTAAATTGTTCACGATAATTATCTGAAACAAATATAAAATTCCCTTCCTCATCTTGTAGAGTTTCTACATTAATTCCTTTTTTTAAATCAAGCTTTGATAATTCATTAATTTCATTTAAAGCAATTGAAATTTTTAAATAATTTAACCTTGAATTCACCATATCAAATAAATTTTCATTAGAGCTTCTTTTTATAGCATCATTTATATTTATAACTTCATTATATA
Organism: uncultured Mycoplasmatota bacterium; assembly: GCA_948472605.1. GTDB lineage: Bacteria > Bacillota_I > Bacilli_A > RF39 > UBA660 > MGBC108787. The sequence goes on along the minus strand of CAOKUH010000082.1, from coordinate 5,901 downwards.
AATTACTTATATACCTTAAATTACGAATATCTAAATCATTTGTTACTAAGACTATTTTTGCTTTTTTCAATCTATCTATATTAAAGGTATAATTATAATAAAGATTGATTATCACTGCTATAAAATGCTTCCACATTTCCAAATTATCAATTAATAGAGGTGAATTTAAAAATTTATTTTTGTGTTCACTAATTCTATGATGACTAATTTGAAATTCATTAATAAATTTTTTCCTATCATTAAGTTTATTTTTCATATTTTATCCTCTTTTCTACTCTTTAAAACTAGCCTCTAAATAATAAATAATGCGATTATTTTTAAAATATTGCACTTCAAAGTCAGTCATAACATTTGGTATTTTTCTCTCATCATGATGTAAATCTAAACTAACTTTATCAAATGTATACCAATATTTACTTAAATTTTCTAAGGATGATGCAAATAAAATTTTATTGTCCGTTTTTAAAATAATGTGTTTATTTTTCTTAAAAACTCGATCATATAATTTCAAATAATTTAATGAGGTAAATCTTTTCTTTTTATCTTGTTTCTTTGGCCAAGGTTCTGAGAATGTCAAATAAATAGTGTTAATTTCTTTTCCAAAATAATCTAATAAGTTATTAGCATCAGCAACAATTATCTTTAAGTTTTTCAAATGTCTAGTTCCAATATTTTTTATAGCAGTTGAAGCTTGATTATTATCTATTTCTAAACCAATATAATTAATATTAGGATTAAGACGAGCCATTTCTATAATAAATATACCTCTACCCATACCAAGTTCTAAACATATTGGATTATTATTTCCAAAAACTTTACTCCAATTATTTTTACAATCACGAGGATTTTTTATAACATACTCACTAGATTCTAAAATTCCTTTTGCTCCTTTTACAATATTATAACGCATAAATAAATCACCTAACTTTAATTATACCAAAAAATCAAAAAAACGTCTACTTTTCGTAAACGCTTACTTTCTTTTTATCTCTACCTAATCTTTCAAATTTTACAACGCCACTTATTTTAGCAAATAACGTATGGTCTTTACCCATTCCAACATTTGTTCCTGGATAAATCTTTGTTCCTCTTTGACGATAAATTATACTTCCAGCAGATACAAATTCCCCATCACTTGCTTTAGCTCCTAAACGTCTACCAGCACTATCACGGCCATTTTTTGTAGATCCTTGGGCTTTAATATGAGCAAAACGTTGTAAATTAAGTTTAAAATTTAACATCGCTATTCTCCTTCTATTTTTATATTTTTTTGATAATCTTTTTCAATTTCTTTAAGTAAATTAAGCATATTTATCATTAACTTATCTGTTATTTCATCATTTTCTAAAACTTCAATTAATAAAATTTTACCATCATCAGTTGCTTTAATTGTATTTCCAAAGCTTAATATACCATTTATTGATGTTGTTATAATACTAGAAACAGCACTACAAACAATATCATGACCATATGGGGCATATCCTGCATGACCACTTATCACAACTTTTGATATTTTATCATTATCTTTATGAATTCTAACTTTTATCATAATTACTTAACTTCAATTTTATTAACTACTAATTTTGTATATGGTTGTCTATGCCCTTGTTTATTACGATATTTCTTTTTTGGTTTATATTTGAAAACAACTATTTTCTTTTGTTTACCATGTTTTTCAACTTTACAAGTAACTTTAGCACCAGAAACATTTGGTGTACCTACTTTACCATCAACATATAATACATCTGTAAACACTATTTCTGAATTAACTTCATTAGGTAATTTTTCAACATAAATTACATCACCTTCAGTTACATAATATTGTTTTCCACCTGTCGTAAATATAGCTTTCATTTCATACCTCCTTTATATATAAGACTCGCTGTTAAGGCTCTAGTAAAAGATTATACCTTTTCCATGCGGTTTTAGAAAGAAAAGCCCTTCCAAACGTATTAAATTTTATCAAAAATACGAATTAATGTCAAATTTTTGTTTTAAAATTTCTTTTTCATGAATATATTTATTATTACTTTTAAAAAAATGTAAAGTTTCTTTTTTTAAAATATTAAAATCTTGTCCTCCATTATGCTCTATTTTCTTATATGGAATATTATAAAGATATCTTTCTAATAAAAACTTATTTTTAAAATATTCTTTTCTCCTACAAAAATCAATTATCTTATATAATAAAAATCCTATTATAATAAAATTATTTAAATTACTTTTTATATTATATAAAATAAAACCTGCTAAAATAATGATAGATATATAATTTGCTATACTTAACGTTTTAATATAAGGGAAAAATTTTTGTAAAATTAATAAAAATATTTCTCCTCCATCTAAAGGTTTTATAGGAAGTATATTAAATATTAATATACTTTTGTTATACATTATAAATAGTTGATATGTACTATTTAAAATATATCCTTTTTGATAAAGAAAACTAAATATAAAATATAAAATAATTTGAAAAATAATACCTCCCATATATATTAAAATATCTTTATTAATTGGAGAATTTATTAATTTTTCTGTACTTGTAACTCCTCCAAAGGGAAATATTTCTACTTTTAATATTTCGTAATTAAATATTTTTAAAAAAAAGATATGCCCTAGTTCATGTACTAAAACAATTAATAAAATAATTAAAATATTTTTAATAAAACCAGTTAATAAAAAACTTAAAATCATGAAGTACGTTATATTATTAATCTTAAATTTAACTAACATATTTTTCATAATTTGTATATTCACCGTTTTCCATAAATGTTAAGACGGCTTTAGAATCACTAAACTCCCCTACAATACTACCTTTTTCTACATAATCATACATTGTAACATTGCAATTAGAAATATTAGAATACCAAATATCAACACCATCAATTCCTTGAATAATTATTGTTTTTCCTAGATTATCTTTATCACCTACAAAAACAACAACACCACTTTCTAAAAAGGAATATGTATTTGATGTAAGAGTAAATACATAAGAATTATCTACATGTTCAATATTAGAATAGTTTTTACCATCAAATACTGGTAAAGCGTTATTTTTATTTACTTTATCAGGAATTATATCACCAAAATATTTAGCATATAAACTATTTATTTTGGTAAATGCTAATGTTTCATTAAAAAAATTATTTTTGAATGTTAAAAGATTAGCGTCACTTATATTAATAAATATTGCCACTGCTAAAACTAAAATAATACTTAAAAGAGTTCTAGTAAACAAATTAGAAATATATTTACTTTGAGGATTTTTTTGTTTTTTATTATATACTAAATTCATTCTTTTACTTCTAATACGATTTTGTGCTTCTAAAAGTAAGTTATCCATATATCTTCACCATTAAATTATATGAATATTATATTTTTTTATAACAGATAAAAAGTATTATAAAATTAATAATTATCCCTCCTATATTAAAGATTGCTTTTTGAAATAAAATTAAAGTTAAACAAATATATATACTATTTAAAATAATAAATTTAATAAATAAATTAGAATTACCAAAGTTATTTAATTTAATTTTCTTATTTATAAAATATAATATACTATATATTATAAATATTTTACCCTTACTTAATAAAAGATAATCAATAAATAAAATAGTTAAAAAATATGGTATTTTAAGTTTTGGCTCAAAAAAAGATAACATTAAAATATTAGTTTGAAAATTAGTATAATTATAGATGCATACATCTAATATAAAATATAGAAATATCATTCTTGGCCTCTTAAATCAGTTATTACACTTAAGTACTTTAGATTATTAAAATTAACAGCTGGTGTTATTTTTAATACTTTTTCGATTTCATAATTATCAACACTTATATTACTTACAAAACCTATTAAAACGTTTTTTGGATAATTTGATACATCGCTAGTATAAACTTTATCACCAATATCTAGCTTTCCTTTATTATTTATTCCCATAACTATTAATTCATTATTTTCGTATTTTAGAATTCCATAATTTTCATTTATTTTTACCGATAAATTTAAATCTTTATTAGTAAGTAAAACAACTTCACTACTATTTTTATTAACTTTATTAACTATCCCAACTAAACCTTGCTCATTAATTACTAAATTTTTTTCCTTTATATTGTTTTTATGTCCTTTATAAATTGTTATTTTATCAGTTAAATTATAAGTATTATTAAAAAGTATTTTTGTATGTTCTAACTCATAATTTAAATTATCGTCATATTTATAAGCTTCTACAAGTTCATTATATAATTTTTCTATATTCTTATTTTTTATTTCACAAATATAATTATCAACTTTATTAGTTATATTAAGATGAAATAAAATTCCATATACCTCTTCTTTTAATAAAATAGCCATAATTATTACAACTATAAAAACCAATTTTCCTTTTCTAGTCATAAAACTCACCTAGTATTATTATGGAAAGTTTTAAAAAAATTAAAGCATTTGATGATCAAAAAAACTAAAAAAAGCACTTTCGCTTATTATAATATGATCAATTAGTGGAATTTGCATCATTTCTCCAACATTTTTTATATTATTAGTAAATTTTATATCTTCTTTACTTGGAGTTACATCACCTGTTGGATGATTATGTATAAGTATTATTTTAACTGCACTATTTTTAATCGCTGCATAAAAAATTTCTCTAGGATGTGTAATGCTTTTATTTTGAGTTCCAACAAATATTGTTTCGTAGTTAATTATTTCATTTTTAGTATTTAAAAAAACGGCAAAAAGTTTTTCTTGTTTTATGTTTAAGATTTTTACTCTAAATAATTCATATAATTCAAAAGAGCTTATAACTTTATGTTTTTTTATAGCACTTGGACTTGCTAGTCTTTTTCCTAGTTCTATTGCAGCAAGTAAAGATATTGCTTTTGCTTCTTTTATACCTTTTATTTTTATTAAATCGTTACATGTTATTGTATTTAAATCTTGAAAATTATTTAAATCTTTAACTAATCTAATTGCTAAATCTTTTACTGATTCATTTTTATTTCCGCATCTTAAAACTATAGCTATTAACTCTTCATTTGATAATGTTTCTGCCCCATTATTTTTTAGTTTTTCTCTTGGTCTTTCATCAAAAGGTAAATCTTTAATTTTATAAGCCATAAGAAAAGCTTTCTAACATATTTTTAATAATTATCATTTTATTTTCTTCATTACTCTCTTTTAATAACTCATCATATTTTAAAATTTCTTCTACATTTTCGATTTTATCTAACTCTTTTATATAATAATCATACCCTAAATTATTAAAAATACTTTCTAGCATTGCTTTGTTGTTAATAGTAACTCCTACAAAAACACGATAATATTCATTATCTTTATATATTTTAGAAGCTTCAAATCTTGTTTTAAAATTATCAGCATTTTCTAAAGATTTAAAAACTCCAACTTGAAAAGCATATAAAATTGTTTTGTTTTTAGCCTCAGCTTTATCTTTTATATTAAAAAAGAACATGGCTGCTAGCATAGTCCCAATTAAAGAAGAAATTAAAATAATTTTCAAAAACTTTTTCATAACAACATCACCTTAAATCATTTATAACATTAAACGATTAAAAAAAATGTCTAATATTGACATTTTAAAATAATTAATTACTATTTCAACTTTTCAATTTCTTCTGCTGATAATTTAGTAGCTTTAGCAATTTCTTCTATTGTTCCTATTCCCATTTCAAGTAAATTCTTGGCTGTTTCTATATTAGCTTCTTTTGCACCCTGTATTATGCCTTTTTCCATACCTTGTTCTAAACCTTGTTCGATTCCTTCAGCTATACCTTGGAGTATACCAGCTTCTCGAGCAATACGTAGTTCAGTGTTATGACATTTTCTCGTGTCCTCTTCTTTAGACATATACTCACGAAATTTAGGATCTTTATTTAACTTCT
>CAOKUH010000081.1 GCA_948472605.1 uncultured Mycoplasmatota bacterium | reverse complement strand
TATAACATTTTATTGTATAATTTACTCAAAATAATTATGAATTATTGGGAGGTAATTTTTTATGAGTAAAATATTTGATTGGTCTATATTTGAGGTAAAATCAGAGGATAGTGATAATTATCGTTCCATAAAAGGACAAATGTTTGAAGATCTTATTGAAATTTTATTAACTTGCCACCCCATGTTTAATAAAAAGGGTTATCAATGGAAAAGAACAACTAATAAAACTCATGATGGAAAAAGAGATTTCGAATTACAAAGCGATAATAATATAGTAGCTTGGGGAGAATGTAAAAATTATTCTTTTCCGTTGTCAATCAATTCGCTTTCACCAACTTTGATAATGAGTGTAATCGAAAATATTAATGAAATATACATTTTCTCTTTGAATAAATTAAATAAAACATTTTCAACTTATATAAAGAATTTTTCTAATTCTACTAATAAAAAAATATTATTGTTTGCAGACAATTTTCTAGAATATATAATCGCAGTAAAAGTAAAAGATTTACTTAAAGCAATAAAAGCAAAGGATTCACATAAAAAAGTTGAGAATGGTATAAGTATCTATTCCTTTTTAGAAGAGATTACCTTAGAACAAATAGAAAAAATAACTCTACAAATGGAAAAAGAAAGAAAAATAGAATTTTCTGAAAAATTAATTTCTTTTGAAGGAAAGGAAATAGATAGTGAGTATAAATTTTCTAACAATGAAAGATTTTTTTATACGCTAGAAGTTCAAAATTTGAACTTGAATCCTGTAACTTTAGTTTTCTCAATTTCACAAAAAAATAATGATTTTTTTATAGTAGATAAAAGCCAAGAAACTCAACAAATATGTCTAGAAACTGGAGAAATTTATGTTTTCAAAGTATGCTTACAAATTATAAAAAAAGTTAAAAATAAAAGTGTGATTGCGTTACCACAATTTCACTGCGAATACCTATTTGATAACTCGAATAATTTATATCTTTTGGATTTAAGACCAATTAAAATTAATTTTGTTGAATCTTCTTATACACCTTTACTTGGAATACATTGGAATTATAAGAATACATTTTTAAAAAAATTAAAATTAAAAGAAAAAATAGTTTTAAAAGGGATAAGTGGTTCGGGGAAGTCACGTCTTCTTGCTGAAATTTTTAGTGATTTATCATCAGAAAGAATCCAAGCAATTTATTTAGATTTGGAAAATGAAACTCTAAATCCATATTTGATTATAAAAAAAATACTATTGAACTTAATAGATATTAAGTCTAAGGATGTAGAAGATAAGGATTCCTTTAATATAATACATAAAAAAGACGATCAATATCTATATATGGTTCAATCTATTCTAAATTTTGATGAGGATAAAATGAAAGAGTCACAATATCTCATTTTAAATGTTTTTAATAGCTTTTTAGCTAACAGGGACATTGTTATTTTAATAGATAATGTGCAAAATTGCGTAGATCCCCTTTTCAATATATTATTAAGTATTAAATGTGGAACAATATTCTCCTTTAACACGGATTATCTAGATTCGCAAACAAAATATGCTTTTCAAAGTACTGCACATAATTGTGGATTTGAAAGATTTTTTTCCCAAAACAATTTCACTTTGCCTCTTTTTAATAAGAATTTAATTAAGCATTACTTCAAAGAAACTTTAGAGTTTAATTCTTTTGATTGGATGGACGAGAATATCCCTAAAAAATTTAGATGTACTCCGTTTTATTTGAAACACTTTCTTATTTTCTTGGAAGAAGAAAACATTATTTATAAATTAGAAGGAAAATACTATATTAGTGATAATCTTCTTTTCCAAAATTCTTTTGATATATCTATAAATGCAGAAGAAAGTATATTAGAAAAGAGATTTGAGAAAGTTATGCACAAATATCCGAATTCAGTATCGCTTTTTACTATATTATCCTTAGTAGGAATTATATCAGATTCATTTTTTAGTGAAACTAATACCATTTTAAAAGATTTAATTAAGTTAAATTTTATTAAAAGAGAAAAAGAAATAATAAAATATACTCATCAAAAATTACAAACTTATTTTTTAAATAATTGTGTTGATAAGTCAAGATTAAATGAATCTTTAGAAATGCTTAAATATAAGAATGCTATTTTGAGTATAGAAGGATTTACTTGTGCCTTTTATGAGGACTTATCAGAAGACCAAGATAAACAAACCTTATTGAATTTACTTGATTATTTATTTGATAATAAACCTTATTACAATTGTAATGAAACAATATTGAAGGTTCTACCTCAAGCAATGAAAAACGTCACTAGTTTTTTGATATCTAGTGACAGTTTATGCTTTGAGTACTTAAATAAAATTTTAGACTTTTATAAATGGCTTATTTTTCAAACTCAATCTTCTTTTGGATTTGGTGCCAGTTTAGAATTTTATGGTGATATTTATGATTTCATTTTAAAATCATACATACCATTTTATTTTACTGAAAATGATAACCGACTTACTTATGATATTGTTCGAGAATATTTCAATTGCTTAATTGAACAAAGAAAATTTTCCAAATTAAAAAATGAAAGTGATAGATTATTAGATATATTCAAAAACTATACAAAAAATGAAACACTTTATTTTTGGCTTAGTATGATTCATAATAGGAGATCTATTGCATTTGATAAAGAAGAAAACCCCAATACCTCAGATTATAAAAATGCACTTAAGGAATATGATTTAGCTAAGAAATATGCAAAAGAATCTAAAAATATTGTTCCTTTGTGGCAGGTTGAAATAGATAAGGGATATCATTATTATAATATATATACAATCTATGATTCCTCAAAAGTGATTGACCATTTTCAAAGGAGTATTGAATTGCGTAACGAAATTTTTCATTGTAGTAATGAATATCACAAAGTTTTAATAGCTTTTCTTCAAAAAAAATATCAAACTGCACATTCTATGGTTTGTTCGACTTTAAGTAAAGACAGAAAATTAATATATGATTATTATTTAAATAAATTATTGCTAACTAAAGTATATTTGGATATATTTCTTTATAATCGTAAAGAAAATAATATTACCAAAGAAATTATCAACAATGATCTAAATATAGCAAAGGAATCCATTTTTGAAACAAACTTTAAAAATAAATATCCTACAATATATTTTTTAAAAGGATATTATGAAGAAAAATTTGGTGATAAGCAGGTAGCTATCCACAATTATACATATTCTTTAAAAGTATTTTGTATGCAATCACAAAACATTAACTATAAAAATACACATCTTCCTTTTTATTATTCTATAATATCAAAATTATATTCTTTAGGATATAAAAGCTGGAATGAAATAAAAAAGTATGATGAAATTATAGAAAATATAGTTAAATTATTTAAAAATTCTACAAACAAGAAAAATTTTTTTCAATCAAGTCCGAAAGGGATACTATTTGATGAAGTGGATGAAACCACCTTTCCATCTCTATAAAATAAAATCAATATTATAATTTCGATCTATAATAAAATCACATTCGCATACACGATAATTAGTCCAAAGAGGGTCATTTTTAATTGATAAAAAATTATCTACAAAGTATATAATAGGTGTTTTCATAGATTGTATATTATAATCTAAGAAATAAGTTAAGTTAATGTAATCTGCATCTCTAGTAGTATAAGGTTTGCTATACACTGCTAAAATATTTATATTTAAGTAATGCGAAAATAATTTGACATATTCTTCAGCATTTGCTACTGTAGATAAATTAACACAAATATAGTCTTTTTCAAAAACAAATTCTTTTTTTGCCCACTTTGCATTTAGTTCTATATATTTTTTCATATCTTCAGATAAGGAAGCTTGGTGTTTAGCACAAAAAATACCTTTAGTATCTTCTTTTAAGTTTTCAGACATTCCACTTTCTATTGTAGAAGCTCCTTTATGAAAGACAATCGAATTAGCAACTACTATAGTTTTTAATCCTTTATCTCTAAGTCTAATACATAGATCTATATCTGAATAAGAATGAACGAGCTTTTCATCAAAACCTCCTATTTCTAAAAAAGTATTTCTTTTTATAGCAGAGCAAGCTGCACATGCACCATAAACTTCATAATTAGATGTGGTTAAAGAAAAATCAATATCCCTATTTTTAAAAGGATGAGGAAAGTTATAACTTGAACACGAAATCCCAAAATCTATAATTTTTTTTGTTTTTGGATTTATTAGTTTTGAACTAGTATATCCAATATTATTTGAATTAAGGAGTGGCGAAATAAGCTCTTTCTGCCAGTTGTTATTAATAAAATAAGTATCTGCATCTACAAAAATTAATATTTCCCCTCTAGCACTTTGGGCACCAATGTTGATAGCCTTAGGATAGTAGAGATTCTCATTAAATTTCAATATACTACAATCAAAAAAATTAACATCAAGATTGATGAAATTAGAATCCACATTATTTGCCACTATTATTATCTCTGTATCTCTATCAATTGTTTTTTTTAAACTATAATAACATGCTCTGAGTGCTTTTAAATTACTATGATATGGGATTATAATACTTTTTTTCATATATGTTTCACCTCAATGTTTTTTATATCGTTTTTTATAAAAAACTCTTTTTTGTTTTCTTTAATAATATAATTCTTTAAACTTGTATTCACGGGAATAATAATATTGTTAATGGCATAAGATTTTAATAAAGAATTTCCATCTTTAGAAAGCATAAACTTACTAGCTTCAAAATTTGTTTTTTTAATTTTAACTATATTAGCAACTCTTAGACATTCTTGTATTATCACTGATCCAAAAACTGGACCATAGATAAAGATGTTTTGAGATATGACTGCTTTTTTAAATGTTTTATTTTGAAAAGGGAGTGCAATTCCATATAAGAACAATTTTTCTACATTATTATTATTTTTATAAAGAATTTTTTGAGGAAAATCAATGTAGATAGCATCACAATCAATTGAGTTCTCGTTAAAAGTAGGAGTCACTTTATTCTTGTTTAAATAAATAATTTCTTTTAAAATCAAATCAACTTGTCCAAAATTATTGAATTTTATAGGGATTTCAAAATAAGAGTTTTTATAGATTGATAATAGTTTATAAATATTAATTAGGTTTGTTTTTAGATTTGCTTTTTGGTCTCTTTGATGTGGTAAATGAATCCCTCGAATTTCTTCATCAAATTTAACTTTATATTTTTGCGATAATCTATAACCAAATTCAATATCTTCAGCCCCCCAAGTTTTTAATGTTTCATTAAAACCGCCTACTTGCATAAACTTATCTTTATATACTGCTAGAATTCCAGAGTATAAATATAACCATTGCCATTCTTGATATGGTGCAATACTTATTTGTTTTCTAAAATCATGTAAAAACCAATCATTATGCAATTGAAATAAATCTTTTTCTAAGTAATATGCATAATCCTTTCCGATTAAAGAAAGGTGTTCTTCAGTAAATTCCATCCCCTCAATACTTCCTGCAATAGCAGCATAATCAAAAGAAACCATTCTTTCTTTTAATGTATTAATGGCATTAGGATAAATAAGTATATCGCCATCAAGAAACAATAAAACATCATTTGAAGCATTTTGAGCACCCAAATTTCTATTATGACTTCTACAGCCAAAAGTATCGCTGTTTATTAAGAAAACATTTTTTAAAATCAAAAATTCTTCTAATAAATCAAGATATTTTTTTTCGGAATGATCATTCACTATTATTATCTCATCATTGTTTTGAATTTGCATTTGTAGTTGCATTAGTGTTTTTTTGATATATTTGCAATTTTGAAAAAGAAGTATTATACTAATATCCATAATCTTGCCCTCCCATCTACTAAGAAAATGTATAATATTTTTGTTGTATTACGTTTTCAAATCTAGTTTTTATTTTATTAAGATTTATTTTTTTGGCTTTAATAATGCTATTAAAGCATTCTAATAAATATAAATAGTATTCATCTATCATATGTAGATTATATAATCCCCACCTATGATTTGAATTTGCAATACAATTTACAGGAGATTTTATTAGATGTATTTCATCTCCTAGATATTTAACGAATAATTTATTTGACTTTTTCATTATCTTATTTATTTTTTTTATATTGAAATCATTTTTAAAATTTAATAATTTATCATTGCTAGTATACAATTTTGCCATTTCAAAAGTATTTAATATTATTTGATGAGGTTCATAATATTGTTTTATAAGACTGGAAATATTTTTTATGCTTTTTTCTAACATATAATTTGATATTTCCTCTGAATAAATAATTCTTGGATAAAATCCTTGTGAACTAAAAAAATTCATCAATGCGTTTTTATTTTCATATAAATCAATAGACATCGTCAAATAAAACTTTAAAGAATTTTTGACTATTTCTAATATATCAAATGTCATATTATATGTGTCGAAAATTAGATAATCACTTTTATAATTTCTTAAAAGATAATCAAGATTAGTGGTGCACTCTAATTCAAAGCAAGAAGAATTCCACTTTGTTTTCCAAGGAATGAAATCCTTTAATTTAGTTATTTCTTTTGGCAATTGTTCTTGAAATAATAAATGAAATGAGTTTTGAGACACAAATTTATTTATTTGTATGACGGATTGGTTTTGAAAGTCAAGAAAGTCCCTACTCATACAACAACCCAAAATAATTACTGATACTTGATCAATCATTTTTATTTACCTCCCAATAATTCATAATTATT
>CAOKUH010000080.1 GCA_948472605.1 uncultured Mycoplasmatota bacterium | reverse complement strand
AAAAAAATGAAATTTTTGCCTCGAGTGAAAAAGATGTACCCCTTACAGTCCCCAAGCACTCCTTTCGCTTTCTTGAAGGCGGGGGGTTATGGTTGATAACTTTCAAACCATTCTTCTATATATTGATTCCAATTTTCATTTTTTGATCTACTTAAGCAGACTTCCTTATCACAATCAATTAGTATGAGTTCAGCTCCTAATTTATCTGCTAGTCGTTGTCTTTCCATCTTCAATGGATAAGTACCTACTACAAAAGCATTCTGCCAATTGCCTAGTCTCATCTTAATTTGTTCTATTAAGTTATTTCTAATTTCAAAAACATTTTGTTGCAACTTGTTTGGTTTGTTGTATTTATCACAGAAGCTAATACATTCCCAAATCTTATCTATATCTACAATTAAGTCATCATTTGTTGCTATATTATTAACCCATGTTGACTTTCCGACTGCAAGGAGATCCATATACTATATATACTTTTTTAGGTAGTTCATATCCGAATCTATGATGTACTTTATTATGGCATTTAAAATGTATCAGCATAATCATATCTGGATTAAAACTAATGTTATAATCATTAACATTAGCATTTGTTAAAGGTATTTTATGATGTCCTATGCAATCATAAGCTTTTACTATTTCTTCTCCACAATGTTCACAAATTAATTTTCCCTCACCATTTACTCTTTCTAATTTTAAATCTTGTAACAGATTTTGCCATTCTTTAGATTTGTATAAGTCATGAGTGTTTTCAAACATAATAATCTATTCCTTTACCATAATTCATTATCAATTTGTTTTTCTTTAAGTTCTAATGTCTTTTTACTAAATCCAAGTTTTATCATATTTTCTCTACTTTTTCTTTTAGCCTCTTGAACTCTAGTAAGACCATCTTCTATTCTTTGTATTGTATTTAAAATCGGTTCTGCTTCTGTTATTTTTTCTGTATCTCCACCGCTATTCTTCTTTTTTGTATGACCTATTGTAATATCTTTTTCTGTCCTTTCTAGCTTTTTAATTCTTTCCATCATTCTGTTTTCTCTTATTGTAAGTATTTTATATTCATGCGCATATTCTTTCATTTGTAATTCATCATCATCATTAATGTTGTAATTTTTATATAGTTCCCATTCATCTTCAGTTAGCATATTTTTATATATTTTTTCATATTCTCCAGTAACTACTGTATTGTTATTATTACTAGTTCCACCTTTTCCACCTTTATTGTTTTTCGCATTTTGGTTGCCTTTATACAGCTCACTTTTGTTCCTTGTTAGTTTATACTGATTTATAATCTTTTTTAAATCAGATAAAGTAATATTATACTTTTTGAAAATGTCTTTATACTTCATTCCATCTAGATAATCTGCTTTTATAGTTTCAATTTTCTTTTGAATCAATACAACTCACCCACCTCCATTACTTTTCTCTAACAATCTCTATTGCCTTATTAAAGTTTATAGTTTTCTTTCATAAATCTATACTATGAGAATATTCATTTTATTTTGGTTGCGATCAGAGGATTCGAACCTCGTCTTTGGGCTATGACCCCAATGTGCTACCGTTGCACCATCACCGCATATAAAAAAAGTTTATATGCCGAAACACATAAACTTTACTATATCTATTTATACCTATAATAATTATATCACATTTTTTGTGACATTTTGTTACAACTTTTTAAGCGTTCTATAATACGTTTGTCTAACATTATCATAGGTATTATTAGTTTTCATTGCAATTTCTTCAAATCTCATATCTGTTATGTATCTATATTCAAAAATTTCTTTTGCAAAAGGATCTTCTATTGTTTCTATTATTTCATTTAGTTCTTTTAATAGGATTGGTATTTCTTGTTCTAACTTTTTCTCTTTTTCTTTATACATTTTTATTTTGTATCCAGTAATAACATCATATCCCTCTATTTTTACTGTATGAGGTTGTCCTGTTTTATAATCCTTTACACAATCCGCAACTTTTTTTGGTTGTTCTATTAATTTTTTTAAAATCTTTTTAGTTGTGCTTAATTCCTTTTTCTTATTTAAGTATTTATTTAAACTTCTCTTTTCCATTACCACTCCTCCTAAACTTTATAAATAAAGAAAGTCAATACAATGTTGATAATAATTTCAATTAAGTTTATGATTTTATCTTTATTATTTGTATATCTATTAGTTATCTCATCTGTTATTTTTGACATAGCATATAACATCATTAAAAATATAAATATTATTTTTAAAACCTGCATTGCTTTATACGCCTATCTTTCCACTTCTTATTTTTCTATCGTGTTCGTTTCTGATTTTTCTATGTAAAAATAATTTTTAAGTATTTTTCCCTTACAAATTATTATTTCTATCGTTTTTATTGTTTATTGTTTTGTTTTGATAACTTATCACTATATTGTAATACCTATAAAATGTATATGGTTCCTTGTTATTTTTAATAATTTTGTTTATTTCATTTCGTTGTATTCCTTGGCTTTGTAATAATTTTATAAATTTTCTCTTAGTTATTTTTTTATTGCTTAAGTTCCTAGCTATACTTTCAGCTATTCCTACCAATGCAGTTGCAAATGATCGTGATGTTTCTGCTAATGTACCAAAAG
The DNA here is from genome assembly GCA_948472605.1 of uncultured Mycoplasmatota bacterium. Classification (GTDB taxonomy): domain Bacteria; phylum Bacillota_I; class Bacilli_A; order RF39; family UBA660; genus MGBC108787. Next base: position 4,155 of record CAOKUH010000080.1, on the reverse strand, counting down.
CATCTGATAGACTTTTTATAACAGGTTCTAGTGTTCTTTTTACATCACTTATAGTTTCTTTTATTATCTCTTCTACTTTTAAATATTCATCTTCATTAATATTTACGGTTCTGCTATCAGCATCACATATTAATTCTGTAATATAGCCTGTCCCTATTATTCTTTCTGCTTGTTCTATTGTAATATTTTCATATTTACATTTTTTCATATTTTTGTACCTCTTTTACTTTATTACCGAAATTTTTGGTTTCTCTAATTTGTTATTAATTTCAAGTAGTAATTTTACTATTGCTTTTATTTCATTAAACTCTAATATCTCTTCTTTTTTATCAATAAAATTATTTAATATCTCTTTATCCATTTCATTCATCATAACCTCCTAATTTGCTCCAAAATTTTAACATATCTTGCACTAATAGATTTATTCCACCTATAATTGGTTTTAGTAATGATTGTACTAATTCAGACGCATTTTTTAAAAAAACAATTGTTATATATACAGGAGTTAATAATATAACTAAAATCATAAATAAAATTTGTTTCAATTCTTTTTCACCTCTTCCAAAATTATTCTCTCTACTCTTGCTAAAGCTTCATAATATGTCATAAACTTTTCGTGTCTATGTTTTATATCTAATCTTATTACTTTTATTCTTTGATTGTACTCTCTCATATATATCTTTGCTACTTGGTTTTTATTTAAACCACTTTTCCATAACTTTAATATTTCTTCTTCATTCATAAGATTAGTATTTATTTTGTTTTAGTTTTTATTCTTTTATAAGAATATTGGCACTATAAGTATTGCTAAAAATATTGATGTAAGACATAATGCCATTATAATTGCTACTATTGCTTCCCATTTATCCATTTTCTTCTACCTTCTTTCCAAATACTTCTCTTATTTCCTCTTCTGGTCCATAATAACATTTTCCAGTTGCCATATATTTTACTAATTCATCTATCATTTTAGACTGTGTTTCTATTTCTTTATTTTTATTTGCCATTTCTAACTTCCATTGCTCATTTAAAACTATTAATTCTTCATTATATTTTTTATCACTATCTAAACTTTCATTTATTAATTTTGCTGTTTTTGTTATTAGTGTTTCTTTTACTCTCTTTATTTCTTTATTTTGTTTTTCTATTATACTTAATACTTTTGTTATTGCTAAATCTTCGCTCATAAATATATCTTTGTGTTTATACGGTATTTCTTTTACAATTTTTATTGCTTCCTTTTCCTCTTCACTCATTTAATCACCTACTTCTTTGTCTATTTCTTCCATATATCTGTCTACTTTTCTCTTTGCTTCTTCTATTAGTTCATCTAACCAAAAGTCTCTTATGCTTTCTTTATCTGTAAATTCTGTTAAATATCCATCACAAACTGTTGAATACAATGCATATGTATTATCTTTTTTTCTATGATGTAATTCTCTTGCCATTTTACTCACCTACTTTATACTCTATATTTTTAAATTGCTCTTTTGTTACTATTGATTTAATATCATCATTACCTAATATGCTTATTCCTTCTGTTTCAATATACTCTTGTGCTGTCTTACATTTATAATCTAAATCTCCAGCAATAATTAGTTTCGTTCCATTTATTTTGTTTGTTAATATATCTATAACTTTTTTACCATTCACATAATCATCTCTTGTTGTTAAATCTATTATGTTTTTACTGTGTTTTACTATTGTTTTTGTTGATAAATATTGTCTTTTTACTTTTACATTCCCTTGAAATTCAATATGATATTTAGCAGTACAATGACCATCAAATATTCTAATAACTTTTCCTATGTTGTCCTTATTAGTTCTTACATATTCTCCTATTTCTATTTCACTCAATTAAATCACTCCTTTGTTTAAAACAAGTTCCATTTAATTTACTTTGTTTTTCATAAATTTCAATATTGACTATAACTGTATCAACTAATATATCTAATCTATTTAATAAATTGTAAACATAGTCATCATCTAATCCACTTATACTATCAATTTTTTGTTTTATTTTATTACACTTTTTACTACACTTGCTCATTCCACCCTAACTCCTCTACTTTCTTATTTATTGCTTGTAGTATTTGAATAGTTATATCTCCCATTATTCCTATACTTTTTTCTTCTTTCCAAAAAGTTATTCTAAGTTTTGTTTTTTTGTGTTCATACCAAAAACAATTTGAATATTCTTTACTTTTTTGAAAATCTAGTTCTTCAAACATCTTATCTGCTTCTGATAATTCTTCTTTTTTCTTTGCTAAACTTTCTGCAAACATTATTTATCACTCCTTTCTTTATCCTCTTCAAAATATGGTCTATCAAATGTGCAATAACATAAACTCGTATTTGGACATTTCATTGTGTGCCTATTTTTACATACCAAACATTCTTTTGATTTTACTGTTATTGTTCTTGAGTTCAATTCTTTTCTTACTTCATAGAATGCCTCTATTACTATAATTATTATTGTTATTAAGCACATAGTTGCTAAAATTATTATTAAATTAAATATCATTTCGCTTCTCCTTGTCCCAATTTTCTAACTCTATATCAAATCCAAATTCTTGTAATTTTTTAGAATAATATTCATATGAACTTCCATAAAATGTATGTGTTGATAAATAAAAATGATGCTTAAAATATTCTTCTTCTGTTTCTTCTATTTCTTTTATTGGCTTTATCCACCCGTTACATCTGTCTACATCTATTACTAGCTTATATTTATCATTTGGTTTTACTTGAGATAGTTCTTTCCAATTTTTTATTAGCTTTGGCATTATCTATCACTCACTTTCTCTACTAAATTTGCTCGGATTAAATCGTATAATACATTAAGTTCATCAATATTCCCCATAATTCCATATACTCCTCCAGCGTCTTTAACGTCATAATTAAACCTTATTTCTCTAGTTTCTTTACATATGCTTATAGTGTCTCGTTGTGTAAACTTTTTCCTTTTTCTTTTCTTTCCCTGTCTATAAAAATGAATAATTTGATAAGCTTCATATGTATATCTATGTCTTTCGTCTTTAAAACCAAATTTCTCTAGTTCTTTTAAATCTATCTTTTCTCTTTTTATGCTTTTTTCCATCTTCTCCTAATACATTTCTATATTCTGTTATTTTTAACATCACTTATCCTCCCATTGTTTTTGCTTTATCAGCAACTATCTCAATATTTATTTCTAATTCGTTTTGACATAAATCAGTTGGAGTAATTGTTTTTTCTTTTAGTTCTCCACTTATTTCTATGTATGTAAATATAATTTTGTTAAAACTTATATATTTTATAAATCCGTAATCTGTTTCTAAATACATTCCTTGAGAACTTCTTACTATTATTTTGATAAGTTGTCCTATTTTAAAATAATCTGTATTAAACACTTTCGCTAGTTTAAATATTTCGCTCTGACTCATATTATTCCTCCTATAATAGTTCTTCTAAAATTCTTTTTGTTATTTCTAATCTTTCAAGCTCTATTTCTAAACATTCAATATATTGCTCGTTTATATCTATTTCTGTTTCAGTTCCTGCCTCTTCATTTAATGTTTTATTTATTTCTTTTCTTAAATAAGCTATTCTATCTTTTACTGTATTTAATTTTTCTTTTACTTTATCTTTACTTATACTATTTTCTAGTGCTTGTAAGACTGTTTCTATGGCTTCTTCAAAATCGTTTGGCGTTTCGGTTTCATCCATAACTATTAACAATTGTTTATAATAATTTAATTTCTTTTTAGCTTCTTCTAATTTCATTTTCTTTTCCCCTCTTCATACATTTTTTCAGCTATTTTAAAATCTGTCATTGTTATTACTTCGCACAAAGTTTCATAGCTCATCTGGTTTATTTCTTTATCCGTTTTTCCTAATAGTTTTCCTTTTGGTAATACTAAAGAATTTCTTATTATCATAAATAATGCTATTTTGTATTTCTTTTTCATACCATTTAGTAGATTTAAAGCTTCTTTATCTTTTTTATGTTGATTTATTATATTTGATATTGCTATCTTTTGACTTTCTGATATTCTATATGTTATCTTAGATGTACTATACTTAGGTAAAACTATTTCAGCAACATCTATTAAATCTGTTATTTCTTTTATATCTTCTTCTATATTATTTGACATCTAAAACACCTCTATTTCT
>CAOKUH010000079.1 GCA_948472605.1 uncultured Mycoplasmatota bacterium | reverse complement strand
TCAAATCCCCCATGTTTTTTTAATATATTGTCTACTTTTACTTGACTAATGCAATATGTAAAATAAAATAATAAAAAATAAACCAAATCGTCAAAATAAATTATACAAAAGAGTTAGGTATCAATTAAATCTTTGATTATATTCAACTCTTTATTTAAATGTATTTTAATTAAATAAATAACATCATCTAAATACTCTATAAATCTTTATAATTTCTAATATCATAAAATCAGCACTTTCAAAGTTCATATAAATAATATTTCTATTTTTTATTTTTTGATTAATTAAATAATCTTTATATTGATCTACAAACTCCAATAATCACTTTAATTAGATTTAAATCTTTACTATCAATCAATTTATTTAGATATTCTTCACGTATTAACATATTTTTTTACCTCATATTAAATATATATATTTTTACTCTTTTTACGTTTGTAGGATATAAATTATCTTTTAATATCTAACATCATATAGTTAACAATTTTAAAAAAATTGATATTTTGTTCGCTCCTAATTTATTATAGCATTAAAAAAAGAGACATTATATCTCTTTATTATAAAAATTCTACTATATCAACATTATTATTTATTTTATCCACTAAATCATCTCGTTCATATCCATTAAATATGTTCATAAAATTACTATTATCCATTAAAAACATATCATAGAATTTAGCAAATACATCTTTTACATTATCAATTCCTAAATCTTTTAAACTTTCAATATTTTTAGAAACTAATTTATAAGAATTTAATATGTGTTCTAATAATAAAGGTGGTATATTAGCACTAAAAGCAACAATTTCATCTTCTGTAAAACCATAATCTAATAAAAACTTCATTATGCTATACCTCCCTTATATAATTCATTATTTATAATCTCATCAACTTCTTTTATAGAAAGATGAGTTTTATAGAATAAAACTATTATAAGTGCATCATCAAATGTAATTGGTAAATTCAACTTCACAATTGTACTTATAGTATTTTTTACTTCTTGAAAGGAATTAACTTCTTTATTATTAATAACTATTTTCCAACCATCATCAACTGGAAGTAAGTATTCTTCACATATTTTATTTTCAACCTTTTGAAGCTCTAAAGCTACATTAAAATCCTCTTCACCTGTATTTGCCTCTTTATTTTCTAGCCTTTCAATTAAACTAGAATCCTTTAAATGTTTCTTTAAATAAATATTAACATCATCTGTATCTGGTAATAAAGATTCTACTGTCTCATTTAATAATATATTAATATCATAAACATCTCCATCTTTATAGGAAATATTTTCTTTTTGATAACTTTTCATTTTATTAGCTATGTAGTGCACAGTATCAATTTCCGCAATCAATTCAGGATATTTTCTCAAAAAATTAACTTCATTAATAGCAAAATATTCATTAATTGTTGCTTTAATATCATTAATATCCACAGCAAATATACGAAGGGCAAACATTCCATTTGCTTTTCGTAAAGGAATATTGTTTTCTTCTAAAACATCTAAAATATGACTAAACTTATCTTCATCCTTTAATAAAAGCAAACTAATACCAAATTTATTAAAACTATCTGAAAAAAAAGTCATATCCTCATCAGTTTCTAAAACAAAATGTTTCTCTTTTAATTTATTTAATATGTTTACTATGTTCATATTAATACCTCCATTAATATGCCATTAGTGGAACATTTTTTGGATCCATTCCATTATTTTTTAAAGACTCAATAACTTCTTTTAAATTTTCTTTTGAATATTTTTCTAAAACTATTGGATTTAAATAAACATCAATTGGTTCTTTTCCAATACTAAGCAAAGTCTTTATTTTATCAACTAACTCATTATCTACCATTAACTCAGCATGATTAACAAATAATTCTACTCCAACGTTTGATTTTTTCACATAATCAATATTCTTTTCGATAATACTTTCATCATAATTATCAATTAAGTAATCTAATTCTGCGCCAGAATAATCTAAATAATCTATTCCATTACGTTCTAATAAACTAATAAGACTATCCTTTACATTAGGAGCTTCTACTAAAACTGGTTCTGGTTCTTCTGAAACATACTTTATTGCCTCTTCTATTACTGGCTCTGCATTTTTTGCTTCTGTAAAAACATCACTAAATGATTTCCCACTTTGTTCTCTTTCTTTAATCTTTTCATCATACTGAAATAAAGCATCTTCAGGGAACATTAATAACTTAGCAGCTTCTCTTCTTTCCTCTTCAGTAAAATTAAATTGTTCTAATAAAGAAACAATAGAATCTCTAGTTATGCTAATTCTTCCTGATAAAGCAAGTTCAAAATATTCATTTAATTTCTCTTGATTAGCTAAAGCAGCATCACGACGAATACTAAGCTCATCAATAGTTGCAATAGCATGATTCATTTCCTCTTCTACTCTTACTAATTGTTTTTCAGCCTTTTTAGTATCTAAAGTAACTGAGTCAATAGTACGAGGTAAAGATTTATTTAATTTTTCTACTAAAGCTTGAGGATTAAAGTCAATATTAAGGCGATCTAAAACAGTAGCATAATCATTACGATTAATATCTGATAAAAGATTTGTCAATCTTTCCCCTTGACTATTTAAATCGTCAAATAACTTCTCTAAATCTGCAATTCTAGATTGTAATTCCTTTTTTTCTTCAGTAGTTCTAGTTTTAGTTTCAACAGCTCTATTTCGTTGTTTATTCATTTCAACTAAAACAACACTTTCGTCTCCTCTTAAATTATATAATTTGTCTAGTAAAGCACTAATTTCAGGTGTCAATGCCTTCATACTAATCACTCCCATATTCTACAAAAGATTATAACAAAAGAAAATTGAATTGTAAACCTGTATTTTAAAAACTTTTTGGCGAAAAATAGTTATTTTACACTTTTCAAAATAAAATATTTTAAAAATTAATGATTAAATGTTATTATTATAAAAGTGAGGTAATTAGTGTGAAAAAAATATTAATTGATTTAGATGATACGATTTTAGTAGATTGTTATTTAGAGGTAGTAAATAAATACTTAAAAAAGAATTATACTTATGATGATATTAAAGACTACTGGGTAGATGAAATTGTTCCAGAGAAATCGCGAGATAAATATTTAAAATATTTTTATAATGATATAAATATTTATGACTTCGGTAAAATTAATGAAGGAGCAATTGAGACTATCGAAAACTTAACCAAATATTATGAGGTATTTATATGTAGTGCTTATATTGATTATAGAGATATAGCTAATTGTTCTAAAATACTTATTCATAAACATAAATGGTTAATAGAAAACTTACCATTTATAAAACCTGAAAATTTTATTTTTACTAATCGTAAAGATGTTATCCCAACTGATATAAAAATTGATGATAAAATTGAAAACTTAAAAAATTGTAATACTAAACTTTTAATTACTGCTTATCACAACAAGAATATTAGTGAACAAAAACTAAAAGAAGAAAACATAATCCGCGTAAATTCATGGATGGATATCGCCGAAATTTTATTAAACCATTAATTAATAAGCTTAAAAATGTAAACATTTTGTAATGTTGCATTTTTTTTGTCACAAGTTATTAAAATTAAATTTGTTTCATTTACATTTGTTTTTATTAAAACTTTTCCTGTTTTTTTTACACTATACATCTTTTCAAGTTCATATTTATATTTAATATTATTAAAATATATATAAGCAATATCTTTTATATACAATTCATCAAGTTTTTTAAAATAAGCTATTTTACTATTTCCACTATGAGCAGCTAATATTAAATTACTATTTGGTATATTAGGCATTTTTGAAGTCTCTATCATTTGTATATTTTTATCTACATTATTCTCTTTAGAAGATAAGCCAAAAAATTGCCTATTCAAATTTATTTTAGGTATTTCTAAAATACCCAAATAATTTTCACCACCTAAATAAGGCTCTCTTATTAAAGCCTCTTCTTTTATACAATTAATTTTATTATTGCTTATCCCAATATTATCTATTATTAAAGTTAAATCTAAACATAACATTAATAACATTATTACTTTTATATTAAATTTTAATTTTCTCATATATTAACCTCTAATAATATATTTTACCTTTAAATTTAATATTTCCTTTTTTATTCACCTTTTAAAATCGGATATTTATTATACATAAATTCATCATTAAAATTCTTATCATAAAATTCACCAATAAATGTCTTAGGAGCCTCATTTTTTCTTCTTGCAATCATTCTAGCAAATACACTATACGACAATACCATATTAAAGATCATAAAAATTAACATTAAATATGTTAAAGTCTTCCCAATCTTATAAGGAATTCTTTCGATTAAGCTTGAAAAAATAGGATATATTATTTTTAGCAAAATAACTCCTAACAAACCCCAAATAATCATAATGGGTATAGTAGTCTTTCCATTTATATTTAGAAACATACTAGAATAATCCCAAAATTTTATATTAAAAATATTTTCAGCTAAAACACCTGCTAAATATTCAAATATTCCCCCTATTAAAAAAGAATAAAAAAAAGTTTTAATAAAACCTAATTTATGATTATAATCCCCAAGTAATACTAAAAATAAAACTAAACCAAAACCATAAAGTGTACTAAATGGTCCTATTAATAAATCATGTCTACAAGTCCAAACACCATTTTTAACAAACCATTGAATTTCTTCAAAAAAACCGCCAAAAATACTTCCTAACAAGAAAAAGATAAATATTTTATCAAAGCATAAACCTTTAGCAAAAATTTTTTTATCATTCATTATAAATCACACTCTAAATATTAGTTTGATATAAAAAAAAATTATTATTCCATTTTATCAAATAAAAACATGAAAGATAAATCCATGCTATATAAGTTAATTATTTATGATGACATCGATTTTGCCTACCACAACCATGATGATTATGTTGACTATCTTCGTTATATAAACAATTATGTGTATTAGACGTTTCATCATAATAGGGACATTCTTCACCATTTTCATGATAGGGACAATTTTGATTGTATCCTATTTGATTATTTACAATATTATCTTTATCGTTACTATTTAAAGCATAAACAGTTGATACCATCAAAGAAAATGTTGCTACACCAATAATTATGTATTTGCTCATATTAACTTTTTCTCCTATCTAAAACATAACATTCTTCTTAAATGTAAGTTCAATTAATTTTATTATTATAAGTATAATATCTTTCTATCTCAAATTCAACTTTTCTTCTAAAGATAATCTTCTTTGTATAATATTATCATACCCATATAATTCTCTTAACATATTTGAAGATAAAAATCTTTTTGTTTTATGATTTTTAATCACTAGTTTCATAGTAGTAAGATGTTTCAATTCTTTTAAAAATCATTTCTAAACTTAAATCATCTGTTAAATTATTTTCTATTAAAGTTTTAATTTCCAATGTATTAATAGGACTTCTTTCCATTGCTTGTAAATATAGCTTTTTATAAATATTTTCCCAATTAACTTGTTTTTGTAGATTCTTCTTTAATATTAAATCCAACCAAATTCTTGTACTTCGACCATTTCCTTCTAAAAAGGGATGAGCAATATTCATTTCAACATACTTATCTATTATCTCATTTAAAGTTGTTTCACTCATTGTTTCAATTTTCTTTAACATTTCTTCTAAATATAGAGAACTACCAAATCGAAAATTACCTTTAGAAATATTTTCTTTTCTAATAATGCCAGCAAAATCATATAAACCAGCAAATAAATATTTATGAATTTGTTGTAAACCTTTTGTAGTACCAACTTCAATATCATTTATATTACCACTTGAAAACAATTTTTTTGCATTTTCTAAACTTTTTTTATCTATTTCATTCATAATATTACTCTTTTCTTTTAATAATTAAAATAGTTCTTATATACTTATATATTAGCCAAAAATGCATATTCTTACAATACAAAAAAATCTTCATCCTGTGATAACTCTTTCCCATAACTTTTGAATAATATATCAAATTGTCTTATCATAAAAGCCAATACTGACATTTATTTCTTTTTTAATAGCTTTAGATTTAGCCAAAGTTAGCATCTAATTTTACATATAGGACAATAACATCTTTCCATTAAGTTATCTGCTCTACGATTAGTCCATTCGTGTTTACATAATAAGCATCTGGCAGTCACTTTTTCACTATCATCAGTGTAACTTAATATCTGTATTGTTACATTAGATTTCAATGCTATTTTATATTGATATTTAGATAATCTCTTTTTTAACATTTCTTCTTCACTACATTCTATTGGATCAACTTTGTATATTTTAAAGTATAATTCTCTCTTTTTCCAAAATGTTTGCAAGATATAAATGTCCCTATTATTAGATTCATAATATAATTGATATTTAAAATTATCTATGTTGCTATTAAATGATTTTATTTCTAAAATAGCATCATCAGTAGACAAGTCACATTTTGCCATTACATTATCTTCTTCATTTACAACTAATTCTTGTGACATAATATCTTTGTTCTTAAAAATATTTTTTTTAATATAATCGATTAATGGAACAATTTCCTTTTTAATAATTAGTGTAACTTTATTTATTTCATTAACTCGTTTTTTATCCACTTTATTAACTGCAGTAATAGTTCCATCTTTATTGTAAATAGCTTCTATTTGATAAAGCTTTGATGGAAGAACACCTATTTTTCTCAACTTTTGCCTATTTAATGTTTGAAAAAGTATTGTCTCTGCATTCATATTTTTAACCTTTAACATTGTATTAATGAGATGTTCTATCGTTATACCACTTATATTAGTATCAAATCTTTTTAATTCTTTTGAGACAATATGAAAAGATTTAATAAAATTCACGTATAATCAATCTTATAGAAATATTAATTAATTTCTTATTGATTGATCCC
>CAOKUH010000078.1 GCA_948472605.1 uncultured Mycoplasmatota bacterium | reverse complement strand
AGAATATACTAATTTATCAATAGAAGAAATTATGGAATTACAAGAAAATATTTAAAAATAAAAAACGCTCATGAGAACGTTTTTTTTATCTATTGTAGAATTCAACAATAAGACTTTCATCAATTTCACTATTTAATTCACTTCTATCAGGAAGTCTTAAATATGTTCCAGACATTTTCTTTTGATCAAATTCTACATATGCTGGGCATTTTACATTAGCTTCTAAAGATTCTTTAATAGCTTTATGTTCTAAAGAATGTTCTTTAATACTAATAGTATCACCTGGTTTAACTTGATAAGATGGAATATTAACTTTTTTTCCATTTACCAAAATATGACCATGATTAACTACTTGTCTAGCACCACGTCTAGTTTTAGCAAGTCCCATACGATAAACTAAATTATCTAAACGGCTTTCTAATAATTTAAGTAAATTTTCACCAGCTACACCTTTCATACGTTGTGCATGTTCAAAAGTTTTTCTAAATTGTTTTTCAGTTAAACCATACATAAGACGTACTTTTTGTTTTTCTTGTAATTGGACTCCATATTCACTTATTTTTTTGCGACGATCTGCTCCATGAGCTCCAGGTGCATATGGACGACGTGCTAATTCGCGACCATTTTCTAAAAGAGAAAAATTAAGTCTTCTTGCTTTCTTATAAGCAGGTCCTGTATATCTTGCCATAAACAATACTCCTTTCCATAATATTTGCTATAAGTTAGAAATCAAAAGTAGTAGGGAGTTTATATTAATCATTTCTCTAAGGCAGTCTTGATACTTTGAAAACTTTATAAACACGTTAATACTTTATAATTTCGCTGCCAACTCATTGCATTCAATATTATACACTATATTTTTATTATGTCAAATCGCAAAATATAACCTTTAAATATTAAATTTAAAATTGTTTCTTTTGATTTAGTTCATAAATTTCTAAAAAAAAATATTTGCTAATTGGTCCCTAAAAAAATTACTAATATAAACAATAATTAAAGATGAATTAAATAATTTTTTTCCTCTAAACTCTCAGTTTTATCTTTTTCGCTCCATTCATTAAATATATTGTTTTTACTATAATTTATAATAGTCAAATTATAGATATACAAATATCTCTTGGATTAAATAAAAACATTGAATTTTTATGGTATAATTAGAAAGGTGAAGAACTTTGAATAAAACAGCAAAAGAAATTTTAATTAAATTAGATAGTCTTGGGTATAAAGCATATATTGTTGGAGGATATCCAAGAGATTTTTTGATAGGGAAAACTACAAATGATATTGATATTTGTACAAATGCAAAAATTAAAGATATTTTAATTTATTTTCCTGGAGTATCAAATAAATATGGCTCTTTAAATATAAAAATAAATGATTTAAATGTTGATATTACTTCTTTTAGAGAAGAGAATAGTTATAAAGATAGAAAACCTTTAGAAATAAATTATATTGATGATTTAGAACAAGATCTTTTAAGAAGAGATTTTACTATAAATACTATATGTATTGATAAGGATGGTAAAATAATAGATAAATTAGGTGGCATAAATGATTTAAATAATAAGATAATAAAAGTAGTAGGTAATCCTAAAAAGAAAATAGTTGAAGATCCATTACGAATTTTAAGAGCTATTCGTTTTTCAACAATATTAGATTTTAAAATTGATAAAACATTAGAAAAAGAAATAATTCAAAACAAAGAACTATTAAATACTTTAAGTGCTTTTCGGATTAAAGATGAAATATCTAAAATTTTAATTTCACCTAATTATAAAAAAGGTTTAAAAAGCTTAAAAAAGTATAAGTTATGTCAAGAGTTAGGATTAAATTTTAAAAATGTAGTTTATACAAAGGATTTATGTGGGATGTGGGCCCAGATAGATATTACTAAAAATCTGCCCTTTACAAAAATGGAAAAAAATAATATAGTAAAAATACAAGAACTTTTAGATAAAAAAATAATTAATCGTGAAGTTATTTATAATTATGGATTGTATCTTTCTTTAATTGGGGGAGAAATACTTGGTATTGATGCTAGTCTTATATATGATTTAAGTAATTCTTTGCCTATTTATCAAAGAAAAGATTTGAATATATCTTATAATGAAATATGTGAAGTTTTAAATTTATCACCTTCAAAAAAAATAAAAATAATTGAGTGTGAATTAATAAAAGAAGTGATAAATGGACATATAAAAAATACAAGTAATGATTTAAAAAAATATATACTTGCTAATAAATCGAGGTGGGTTTAAATGGATATAGCTTTGTTGAAAGAAAATAATTTAGTGTTTCCTACATTTTTAATACCAATAATCAAGAAATTTTCTTTAAGTATTTTAGATGCTTTATTACTTACTTATTTTTGGAATTTTAAAGAAGAAACTTTTGATGTTTCAAGTATTACTTTAATTCTTAAATTGAGTGAAAGTGAAATTTTAAATTCTTTTAATAATTTGATGAGTAAAAAATTAATTCGTCTTAATACAAATAAAGATAGTGATGGTAAAATTATTGAAATAATTAATTTGGATACTTTGTATCAAGAGATATCAATGATATATAAAGAGAAAAAGCAAGAAAAGGATAAAGCTGATGTTTTTACGGCTTTTGAAACAGAATTTGGTCGTCCTATATCATCAATGGAATATGAAATTATTAGGGCTTGGGTTGTAGAGAAAGGGTATAGTGAAGAATTAATATTAGGGGCCTTAAAGGAAGCGGTTTATAATGGAGTTCCGAAATTTAGATATATAGATACTATTTTACATACTTGGGAAAGAAATGGTTATAAAACGTTAAATGATGTTAATAAAGATAAATTTAATCGTAAAAATAATGAAAGTAAGTCAAATATAAATAACAAAGAAATGAAAGAGTTATTTGAAGACTATAATTGGTTAGATGATAATGATAGATAAAGTAATTGATTATTTGAATGAGTTATACCCAGATGCCCAATGTGAACTTCGATATAATAAAGATTATGAACTTTTAATTGCAACTGTTTTAAGTGCTCAATGTACGGATAAAAGAGTAAATATGGTAACTCAAGAACTATTTAAATTTTATGATATATTTTCTTTAGCTAATGCTTCTTTAAAGGAAATTGAAGATATTATTAGACCTGTTGGAACTTATACTAGAAAAGCGTTATATATTAAAACTATTTCAGAAAAATTAGTAAATGAGTATAAGGGAATTGTGCCTAATGATAGAGATTTTTTGGAGAGTTTACCAGGAGTTGGAAGAAAGACTTGTAATGTAGTATTATCAAACATATATAATGTTCCAGCTATTGCTGTAGATACTCATGTATTAAGGGTTTCAAAAAGATTAGGTTTTGCTAAAGAAAATGATAATGTCGATATAGTTGAAAAAAAATTAATGAAATTGTTTCCTAAAGATAAGTGGAGTAGATTGCATCATCAAATGGTTTTATTTGGAAGATATGATTGTAAAAGTGTAAAGCCTAATTGTTTAGATTGTAAATTAAAGAATGAATGTAAATTTTATAAAACTAAAAAAAATTGATTTGAATATCAATTTTTTTAATTATTTGAATCTCCTGAAGTTCCCGTGTTATTATCTTTATCATCATCTTTGTCACCATCATCAGTATCTGGGATATTAGAATTTGATAAATTTGCAGTAATTTTTAAACCATCACTCATATTGTTTTTAAAGATACTATAAGCTGATTTAATAACAAAGGTATAATTTTCAGAGCTAGTAGCATCATATACAAACGTTGTTTTATTAGTATAACCTAAACTTGTTAGGGAACCATCTTTGTTTTGCATATATACTTGATAACCTAATGAACCTATATAATTATTATTGTAACTAATACGTTCATTATAATATTTCTCAGGAGCTACTTTATAATATTCATTAAAGTATGATTGTAGTTTATTTGTATCAATTGCATCAGGAGTATCGATTGGGTTCCAAGTTAAGGTAATTGAAGCACCATTTACTATAGCATTACCTTTTGTTGGAGCATTCAGTTTTGAAAATCTTGTTGATGTTGTAGTTGGTTCTGAGCCAGCTTTAAATAATTCTGTTACCTTTAAATTTTCAGGAGTAAATTCACTGGCTAATTGGAGTGGGAATGTTCCAAATTCATAAGTTGCTTCAACAACACCACTAGCTTTAGTAAATTTTCTGTTAGGTTTAAATATTTTATTAGCAATGGCAGTCATTATAGCTTTTCTAGCTCTACTTCCAGCATTTGATGTTAAATATCCATCTCTTAAGGTATCATATCCATATCTTAAAGCGATAGAGTAATCAGGAGAGTAGGCGATGTTCCAATGATCTGGAGTTGCATATGTAGGTATTCCTAGACGTTTTGCTTCTGCTTCATCAATAGTAGTTGTTCCACCTTTGGTAGCTACATCTGTTCCACTAACTCGGATTGTTCCACCAACACCTCTTACACCTGCTTCAACTAACATATTAGTAATCATATAAGCGGTTTCTTCACTCATAACACGAGTTTTAGTATATTTATAAGTATATTCTTTTTCGGTTTCTAAATAAACAATTTTAGTAAATGAATAAGGTTCTATGTAATATCCACCACGACCAAATGCCGCATAGGCAGCACTCATTTCTAGAGGAGTTGTTCCATCAAAACCTCCAATTGATGCTGATTCGTATAAATTTTCTCCATAATCTATTCCTAGGCTATGAACAAATTCTTCTTTTTGTTCTAATGTAGTTTGTTGGAATGCTTGAAGAGCTGGTATATTACGAGAATCAATTAAAGCCTCACGCATGGTAATTAAGCCAACATATTTTCCATCGTAATTTCTTATTGTTCCGCCGCCAGTATAAGTATATGGTTCATCAATAAATGTTGCTCCTGTTGATGCATTGTTATATTCAATAAGTGGTCCATAATCAAATATAATTTTGGCGGTTGAACCAGGTTGATGTTTTTCAATAGCTCTGTTAGTAGAACGATAAACATAATTTCTACCAGGACCTAATGCTAAAATAGAGCCATCTTCTGTTGAAGTAACAGCTATTCCATTTTGAATTTTTTCATTAATAAATGTATAAAGCTCTCCTTTTTCTAACTTGGTTATAACATCTTGAATATTAGTATCAAGAGTAGTGTAGATAGCCATAGGAACATTTCGAGGATCATTTCCAGTTTTTTCGGTGACATCATCAACAACGAAATCGATGAAAGCTTGATAATTACTTACAGCTTCTTTTTGGTCAGTACTATTTACAAGTAAAGATTCAATAGGAATATTTACAGCAACATTCATTTCCTCTTCTGTAATATATCCATGTCTAACCATTAAAGATAATACAGTTTTTTGTCTTTCTTTGGCTCTTTCAGGGAATCTTATTGGACTGAACCAAGAAGGGTTATTAAACATTCCTACTAATAGTGATGCTTCGGGTAGTGATAAATCGCTTACTGATTTTCCAAAGAAAGCTTGACTTCCTTGTTCTACACCATTAATATTTTCATAGTTATTAGTGTTACCATTTCCTAACCATTGAGAGTTGACATAAAATTCGATAATTTCTTCTTTAGTGTAGGATTTTTCAATTTTAAATATTGACATGTATATATCAGTGAATTTACGAATTATACCTTTTATACCAGATGATTCTTTGCCACTATAAGTATTTTTAGCAACTTGCATTGTTAGAGTAGAGGCACCACCTGCATCTTTTCCCATAGCTTGTTGAACACTAGCTTTTAAAAATCTTGCAGCATCAAAACCATTATGTTGAAAAAATCTTGAATCTTCAGTTGCTACTAATGCATCTATTAAAACTTGAGGAAGATCATCATATGTAACTAAAACGCGATTTTCTTTGTCAGTAAAGCTACCAATTCTAGTTATTTCGTTTCCGTTCCGATCATATAATACGCTTGATTCTTTACTATATAATTTATTAGTTGTGAATGCTGGAGCAGAAACTACAATATAGCCGCAGAATACAATAATTGATATAGCAACACAAATTCCTAAAAACATAAATATACTTAAAATCCAACTTTTGCTGCGTTTTTTAGTTTTATCTTTAACTTTTTTAGGACCTTTTCTTTTAATTTTTAATTTTAATTTCTTCATAATACTCCTCCTTAAAAATATATTTTATTTACTATTTCTAAATAATCTAATGTAGGGTTTAAGCCATATTTAATTACAAAGCCATGTTCTTTAATAAAGTCGTATGTGATACTTTTTCTGGTATGTAAGTCTATATATCCTATAAAATCGTCACCTTTAAGCAAATAATCAATTCCATTAATTCGAATAATTAAAAATACAATTCCACCATGACGTAAAATATTTCTGATGTGTTTAATTTGATGAGGATGAATATTAGCTAAAGGAAACGATGTTCTATTTTTGGTTACTTTAGCTTCATATTCAATATATTTGCCACGATATAAACCATTATAGTCAAGAGTTGATGGCTCTTTAAAGAAGCCTCTGTCAATAATTTTTCCTCTAGGTGAGTAACTAACATCAGTTACACCGATTGGTGTTGGTTTTTTATATATATAAGCTAAATCGATATCTCTATAGTATTCATTGCTAGTATTTAAATCACTTTCTAAGTCCATCCCACGATTTTTATAGGTCAGGGGGTTTTTATAAGATTTATTTAAGTTATTTGGATACTTCATGTTAACCACCTTGTTATAATTATACTACAAATATTTTAGTTTTACTATATCTACTATATAAGGAAAATATTTTTTTACACAAAAAAAGTTTTGACATGTTTTGTCGGATTGCTTTTTTTGTAAAAAAATTTTTAGTACACTAGCGGTAGGTGATTATTATGTTTAGAATTGAATTGTTTTTAGATGAAATGTTAACTAAAGTAGAAAATGCTAAACTTCTTCTTAATAAAGAAGTCAGATTGTTGACAAAGTGATATATTGAAAAAGAGTATATCGCTTTTTATTTGCT
>CAOKUH010000077.1 GCA_948472605.1 uncultured Mycoplasmatota bacterium | reverse complement strand
GAAGATTTAGAAAGTAAATATAATGTAGTTGTATTAGTAGCACTTAATAAAATATGATATTTTATCTATTGCAGTATAAGTGCAATAGAACCAGTAGAAAACATCTCATTTCTAATTAAGGTATTAACTTTTAAATATGGTTCTAAATACGCTTTTAAATTAAAGTCATTTATTGTTTTTTGTTTAGCTTTATTTCCGTTAGTGGTATCCGTATAATAAGATAAATAGAACTTGACTTGGTAACTTTTATCATTATGGTATTTGCTTAACATTTCGTTTTCATCATTAAGGAATGAAGTTGATAATCCTTTTTTCTTTTGCATTTCATATATTCTTTTACTTAATTTTGGAAATAAGCCTTTCCCTTTTTTTAAGTTTTCACATTTAATAAAATTTTTACAAGTTTTATTATCTTTAAAAATTCTATCACAATATATTGCATCACTTTTCTGTGCAAAGAAAAATTTATTACAGTTTTTACATTTGACAATTTTAAAATTGTAATAAGATGAAAAAACTGCGTTTAAAAAATATAATAATATATCTTTTTCGGTTCTTTTATCATCATCTTTTGCTCTTATTGTAGTTTTTCTATCATAAATGATGTAGCCTAAATCTTCAATTATATTATCCTTAATATTATAATCTTCATTAGTCCATATTTTTTTTAGTTCCTCACTGCTAACGTATTTTATTACTGGTTTATAAGGCATACCAGTTTTTTTTATTAATTTTTTTACTTCTCTCAAATGAAGCTCTTCATTAATCTGTGTATGTATTTTGAAACGATGTTTAATATTATTCCATGTTTTTCTATCAAAATAATTTTTATACGAAAAGTTAAAAATTTCTTTTTCAAAAAAATCTAATGTTTCTTTAGATAAGCTATCGAATATGTCATATCTAAAATCGAGATCATATACAGTGTCTTCTTTCTCCTCAATAAGATAATGGAGATTACGAAAAATATTTTTATTATCTCTTTTTATTATAAGTAAAGGAATACATCTTCCATCTTTTAAGAAAAGTTCTACAAGTATAATATGAATCATTTTTTATCTATCCTCCTCTAATTTTGATACAAAATCTTGCAGGGATGTGTTTAAATCTTGCAGGGAATAGTATAGCATACAAAAAAGCAATATACTAGCGATACAAAAGCAAAAATTATAATTTTAATTTAGTTCGAGCATTATATTGTTTGCTTTTGATAATAGTAGAGGAGGTGATAAAATGACTAATGTTATTCCGGGAAGACTACCTAGAG
Organism: uncultured Mycoplasmatota bacterium; assembly: GCA_948472605.1. Classification (GTDB taxonomy): domain Bacteria; phylum Bacillota_I; class Bacilli_A; order RF39; family UBA660; genus MGBC108787. Next base: position 5,730 of record CAOKUH010000077.1, on the reverse strand, counting down.
AAGAAACATTTTTAAATGAAAATGAACTTGATACAGATAATATTAGTTTATTCAATGGCAATGAAAACAGCGAAGAAAATTTTGGGAATGAATTTTCTAAGTTTATGCAAGACTATACTGATGTATTGAAGTATGATGTTGAATATTCTGGGATAGTTAAAAGATTTGCTAAAGGCTATACTAGTAAAACCAAAAAACCAATTTTTATTATTTTGGTTAGTATTACAAAAGGAGTAATAACACCAAAGGAAGTAAAAGTTGAATTTGTTCTAGATAAAAGCAATCAAGAATATCTAGATTATAATTTTGGTAAATTGAAAAGAGCTCTTAAAACTTTAGATTACGATTTATACGAATTGTATAATTTGGATAATCTAATAGAAATATTAAACAATCTATATATAGGAAAAGAAATTTGTATAAAACCATACGAATATCAAGGTTTTCCAAAATATAATGTTGTTGATTAGGAGTTATCTGAAATAGAAGTTTAAAGTTAAGACTGTGTGTTTGGATAGCCATAGTCTTAACTATATTCTATTTAAAAAAACTTAACGGCTCGATTATTATAATAAGCACAATTATAATAATATTATATAAAAATCTTTATGCTAACATAGAAAGGCAGGTAAAAATGAAAAAAATCTCTTTATTAATTGATAAGATAGAGTTTAAAAAGAAACCTATCGATTATGAAATAGCACAAATAAAACAAAGATTTAATAACGTCGAGTGTATAAAAGAATTAACAATAGAGGAATTGTTTGACTATATAAAAACAGGGCACACTTTTATACCCGCGGTATTAAAAGGAGGCACTAAAAATGAAAATTGGATACAACAGCAGTTAGTAGCTATTGATGTAGATAATAAGGAAAAAATAATTCCACCAAAGGAAGCGGTACTATTATTTAAACAACATAAAATTAATGTTTTAGGATATTATCACACATTTAATAGTACAGAGGAACTACCAAGATATAGATTATTATTTTTATTAGATGAAGTGATAACTGAACCCAATAAAATGAAATTCATAGTTGAAACATTAAACGCATTTATACATGGAGATACAGCTTGCAAAGATTTATCTAGAATGTTTTATAGTACAAATGGAGAACAACAAGACGTTGTAATTTTAGATACAGAAGCTACTATTACTTTGAATGATGTTATAAATCTAAAGAATAGTACATCTGTACCGAAAAAATATGATGATAAAGAATTGAGTTCTTTGATAGAAGATTTTGATTTACTGGAGTACATGAAACAAGATAATGAAATATTAGTAATATCAGGAGATAGAGTAGATTTCAAAACTTGTAGTATTTGTGGACATCAAAACTGTTTAAAGTATTATTTTAATACTAATACATTTTATTGTTTTGGTTCTAGTGGTTCTAAAGGTGGAAGTATTATTGATTATCTTATGGCAACTAAGAATATGAATAAAACAGAAGCTATCAACTATTTTAAATATGATTTAATGGGATTACCAAAAAATGATATTAAAAAGGCAAAAGTCGATACATCTTATTTATCCGTAGTTCAAAGTCAAATAGCTAAATTAGGATATGAAAAAGAGTTTGTAAACGAAGCTAATTTTGATTGGGTTATGCAAAGTAAATCTGGGAAAGATTATATTAACTGCCCTAACCTGTATCATTTTATAGCTCATAATGTGCCTTATATTTTTGCTAATGAAGATGAAAAAAGTGGAATACTTAGGTTTGTTTTTAAAAATGGTTATTACCGTTTAACCTCTAACGATAGTATGAAAGGAACTATCAAACAGTTTATACCTTTATCTTTACAAAAGAGTAAAGACATAAACGAAGTTTTTAATTTATTATGTACTGATGATAAATTTGTGAGTATACAGGAGTTAAATAATGATGAAAATATTATTATTTTTAATAATGGTGTTTTACATTTAGATACAGGGATTTTAGAAAAACATTCACCGAAGTATAAAACTACTATAAAAATACCATGTAATTATAATCCTGATATTACAGCACCTTCAACAGGATATTTTGATAACTATATTAAATCATTAACTAATAATGATGAAAAGGTAGAAAGATTACTATTGCAATTTTCAGGAGTTGCTCTAAGCAATGTTAAAGGTTACAGAATGAAAAAAGCGTTAATTCTTGTTGGTAAAGGAAATTCTGGTAAATCTGTTTTTAAAAATTTTCTAACAAAACTTATTGGTTCAAAAAATTGTTCTAATATTGATTTAGAAAGAATGGAAGATAGATTTGGTAGAATGAATATTTTTAATAAAAGATTGGTAGGTTCTAACGATATGAGTTTTGCCAAAATTAAACAACTAGAAGTTTTTAAACAAGCTGTTGCTGGAGACCCAATTTATGCTGAATATAAAGGTGAGAACGGAATAAATTTTATCTTTAATGGTGTTATGTGGTTTTGTTGTAACGAACTTCCTTTATTCGGTGGAGATAAAGGCTCACACGTTTATGATAGATTTGTCATAATAAAATGTGATAACGTTATTCCAGAAGAACAGAGAGATAAAGAATTGGTGGAACATCTACTAGAAGAAAAAGAATATATTGTTTCTCTTATGGTTAAATCATTACTACAAGTTATAGCAAATAATTATAGATATGATATACCAGAAAGTTCTAAAAAGTTACTTGAAGATTATAAAACAAAAAATAGTAGTTTTAGAACATTTTTAGAGGAGTGTTGTGTTCGCCGTAGTGGAAGTACGATTAAGGATAATTGTACTAAAGGTAAGATATATAAAATTTATAAAGAGTGGTATCTTAGTAGTTACAATAATCATTACATGGATTCTAAAAGCGAAGTAAAGAAAATACTAGAAGAAATGGGATTATCTGCTACTATAAATGCTCAAAAAGGAAATGAGTTTTATACTTATATTACTTTAAAAGAAGATGTTCAGAGGGAATATTATAGTATTTTAGGGGGAATTATTAACGGAGAAGTAGAAGAAATTCCTGTTACTCCTATTATAGAACATCTTGAAGGAATAGATGATGATACTTTAAATTTCTAATATTTGTTTTTGATAAAGAAAAATTCTTCTTTTAAAAGAAAAATAAAAGAAGAATGAAACTTACAAAAAACATATATAAAATAATGGTTTGGGTTCGTATAAAGAAGAAAATGAAAAAATTTTTTACTTAAACAAAAATTATGTAAATATAAAATATTAAAATTTATAATTACATATTTAGTAATAAGCTACAATTATTTTTCCTTTTCTTCCCTACCTATACTTGATTTTAAAAAAGTATACATAAAACAAACATTCATAATAAGTGATTTTTGATTTTAAAAAAGTCATATTTATTAGTTTTTAAAATTTTAAAAATTATTCGGACATTTTTAAAACTTTCGGGCTCGATCATTTCTAGAAACAAATATATAATTTATTTAAGAGGTGATTTTACTTGAACAATAAAATATTTGCTTATTTGAGAATATCAGACCCTAGCCAGAATATAGCAAGACAGCTCGAAGCTATTAAAGATTTTAATATTCCAGAACGTGATATTTATATTGAGAAAGCATCAGGAAAAAATTTTAACGATAGACCTCAATATCAAGTTTTAAAGAATGCATTACGGGAAAATGATTTGTTGATAATTCAAAGTTTAGACAGATTAGGCCGCAATTATTCACAAATTCTTGAAGAATGGCGAGATATAACCAAAAATATTAAGGCAAACATTAAAGTCCTTGATATGCCTGTTTTGGATACTAGCAATGAAAACGATTTATTAAAAAGTGTAATAAACGATATCATATTAGCTTTACTTTCTTATGTTGCAGATGTTGAAAGGAAAAAACTATTATCTAGGCAAAGGGCTGGAATAGATATTGTAATGAAAACTAAGAAAACAAAAACAGGTAGACCGTATGGACGTCCTGTTATAAAAAAACCAGATGAATTTGAAACGATAGTAGAAAAAGTTAAGAAAAATGAAATAACAGCACGTGAAGCGAGAGCAATTTTAGGATTAAAAACCAACACTTATTACAATATGGTAAAAAAATACATGAAATAAAAAGACAGGGGGAGAAATTGAATGATAGTATGGAGCGATAAAATAAGAAAGTCTAATGATATATTTAAATCAGTAGCAGCTGAATTATTGAAACTAAATATTGATTTAGATGGTGTTATTGAAATCTTTAATAATGGTGCTGAGCAAGGAACGTTATTAAAAATATTTGATACTTATGATACTAATATAGATATATGTATATGGGTTTACTTACCACAAGAAAGAGATTGTGATAATCAAATGGAAGTTTTAATAGGACATCATAGTGACTGTACTGATAATAATATGTGGAAAGATAACCTAAAACCTAAAATATTTACACAGGATAGAGCAAGAGAATTACATAAAGAAGTAAGAGATTATATTTTAGAAATACTTACTTCAAGATTAGATAAAAAAATAAGTAGAAAGGAGAATTTTAATGGGTAAAGAAATAAATTGTTTAAGCGACCTATTCATTGAAATTGGTGGATTAATAAAAAATTATGAGGAACATCTAAGTATTGATGCTGCTAAAGAGGATAAAGAACAGCTATATGGGATAAATGAGATTACTAAAATCTACCCAAAACTATCTAAATATATTCTTACTAAAGCTATTAATGAAAAAATTCTTCCAGTTACATGGATAGGAAATGAAAGACACTTTTATATAAGTGATATTGAGAATTTTCTGCAAACAAGTACTAAAAGAAGTAATATTGATAATGTAACTTCATGGAGAACAAGTGAACAAGTCTAATTTAACAAAAGAAGGATTAAAAGGATTTTCCATTTCATTTAATAAAGCTAAAACTTTAGGTATTACTGATGAGGATTTAAAGTATATTTATGAGATAGGTACAGATAAATTCCGAATATCCATGAGATATACCGATTTAAAAGGTAATAAACAAAGATTTACTAAAGTAGTTCAAGGACTATTAAATGCAATTAATAAAAAATGGGAATTCCTAAATTCTCTTAAACAAGGTAAAGAGAAAAGTGAAAATTCTCAAAATGGTTTAGAAGAAGTAGTTGAAAAAGATAATGAGTTCCAAGATTTAACACTAAGAGAGGGCTTTGAAAACTTTTTTGTATACAGAAAATCTTTAATTGGTAAAAAAACAGGAAAAAGAATAGGAAGAACAACTTATGAAAAAGATGTTATTATCTATCAAGGACGTTTTATTAGAGATTGTGTTTTGCTTAATAAAAAAATTACGGATATTACCGTAGAAGATGCACAAAATTATGTTGATGAATTATTTTCTGCTAAGCCAGTTAAAGAAAATGAAAATGAAACATTATCTGAAAACACAATAAATAATCCTTATGAATTAATGCATAAAGCATTTGTGTATTTTAAAGATAAATTGAAAATAATAAAAGATAATCCTTTTGATGAAGTAGAACAAAAACCAAAATATAAAGCAAAAGATAGAAATTATTTAGCAAACACCGATATTCACTATGTTTTAGATGAAATTGATAAAAAAAATATAAGACTTAGATTACTTATCAACCTATTCTTGGAAACTGGTTTAAGAATTGAAGAAATACTAGCAATTAAATATTCTGATATTAATAGAAGAAGAATGACTATTAAAATTGTTAGAGCATTGGTTAAATCACGGCTTACAGGAGAATTAATAATTAAAGACCTTAAAACATAAGCTAGTGAGAG
>CAOKUH010000076.1 GCA_948472605.1 uncultured Mycoplasmatota bacterium | reverse complement strand
TAATTGGACTATAATAGGATAGAGAGTAGGAAGGTTTATGTTAAAGGATAATAAACTAGAGAAATTTACAAAGAATAAAAATAAGAAAAAAATTATAACAATATCAGTAATTACTTTTGTACTTTTAATTGGCGTAATAACACTATATCGAACATTTGCGTTATATGAAGAAAAGTTAGAGTTTAATTTAATCCAAGGTAAAGTACCAGAATATACAAGTGGAGATGTAAGTATTGCAGCAATAATAGATGGAGAAAAATCTAGTACAATACCAAGTAAAAATGATGGATATGAATTTGTAAGTGTCGAATGCAATAATGGAGCAGAAGCAGAATGGAATAATGATACTTGGAAAATAACAATAGGCAATTTAAGTAAGAGTAAAACAATATGTACTTTAACATTCAAAACAAAAGAACAAACAAGTGGAAGTGTAGGAGTAGACTATATAACCAATCTAGCCGAAACAAATCCTGAAGAGATAGCTTATGATGGAACAGCTGATAATAACTTAAGATATATAGGAGCAAATCCAAATAACTATGTTAAGTTTAATAATGAGTTATGGAGAATCATCGGAGTCATGAATAACATCACCGATAGTGAAGGAAATGTTGGAAGTCATATTAAAATAATAAGAAATGAAAGTATAGGTAGTTATTCATGGGATAATAAAGCCAGTGGTGTAGGTTCATCAACAAGTAATGACGGAAGTAATGATTGGACAGATAGTGCCCTTATGAATGTGTTAAATAACGGAGCATATTATAATAAAACTAGTGGAAGTTGTCCATATGGAAGAAATGGAGCAACAGAAGCATGTGATTTTAGTAGTAATGGATTAACTGAAGAAACAAAGAGAATGATAGCAAATGTAGTATGGAAACTAGGAGGGCATACCACATCAAAAGTTACAGCAAGCACCATATATGGATATGAAAGAGGAACAAAAGTATATAGTGAACATGCAACAGAGTGGACAGGACGTATAGGATTAATGTATCCAAGTGATTATGGATATGCAGTAGGAGGGTCGCCGCGAACAACATGCTTAGGTGCCAATTTAAGCGACTACTATAAAAATAATTGTTGTACAAATGATTGGTTATATAAAAGTGGAGAATATCAATGGACATTGATGCCTTTTAGTAGTGTTAGCAATGATGTGTATAATGTGCTTAGTCAAGGTCATGTCAACAACTACTATTATGTATCTAATGTCCTTGCTGTCCTTCCTGTCTTGTATCTAGCCTCTAACGTTGAAATAATAGGCGGCGATGGAACACAAGAAAATGCATTTGAATTATCTGTTCAATAAATATGATAAAGTTTTTTTGATAATCTATATTTACTTTTAAATATATAAAATTTAATTTAATTTTACTAATATTTGACAACAACTTTTGCTTGTTGTTTTTTTTTATGTTATACTTGTTTAAGGTGGTAACATGGCAAAATATGATGCATCGTCAATTAAGATATTAGAAGGTTTAGAAGCTGTTCGTAAAAGACCAGGTATGTATATTGGTTCAACAGATAAACGTGGACTTCATCATTTAATATGGGAAATTGTCGATAATGCAATTGATGAAATAATAAATGGTTATGGAGATACAATTAAAATCACTTTAAATAGCGATGAAAGTATAACAATTAGTGATAATGGACGTGGTGTTCCAATTGGAATGCATGAAAGTGGTAAATCAACTCCTGAGGTAATTTACACTGTTTTACATGCTGGTGGTAAATTTGAAAGTGATGGTTATAAAGTTAGTGGGGGATTACATGGTGTAGGTGCTAGTGTTGTTAATGCTCTATCTAAAAGAATGGATGTTACAATTTATACTGATGGCAAAATAAGCAATATTAGATTTTGTGACGGAGGTATGTTAGAAAGTCATTTAAAAACCATTGGTGAAACAAAAAAAACAGGAACAATTGTTACTTTTTTACCAGATTATGAAATGTTTAAAAATGCTAGCTTTTCTTATACAACAATAGTAGAAAGAATGCAGGAAAGTGCTTTTTTACTCCCTAATCTTCGAGTAATTATAGAAGATGTAAATGATAATAAATCTTGTGAATTTCATTATGAAAATGGTTTAGTTAGTTTTGTTGAATATATTAATGAAAATAAAAGTTCTCTTCATAAAGTTATTAATTTTAGTGGAATAAAAAATGAGATTGAAGTAAATATTGCAATGCAATATACTGATTCTTATAATGAAAATATTTTAAGTTTCGTAAATAATGTTAAAACAAGTGATGGAGGATCTCATGAAGTTGGTTTTAAAACAGGGATAACTAAAGCATTTAATGATTATGCAAGAGCAAATAATATAATTAAAGGAAAAGAATCAAATTTAGAAGGTAGCGATGTTAGAGAAGGTTTAAGTGTTGTTATTAGTTTAAAAATCCCAGAAAAATTATTACAATTTGAAGGACAAACAAAAGGGAAGCTTGGGACACCAGAAGCAAAAAGTGTTACTGAATCAATAACCTATGAAAATTTAAAATTCTTTTTAGAAGAAAATAAAGAAGTTGCCTTAACAATATTAGATAAAGCTATGAAAAGTAGAGTGGCAAGAGAGGCCGCTCGTAAAGCCCGTGAAGCAGCTCGTAAAGGAACAGGAAAAAATTCTAAAGAAAGAATTTTGAGTGAGAAACTTGCGAAAGCAACCGGAAAAGATTATAAAAAAAATGAACTATTTTTAGTCGAAGGAGATAGTGCGGGAGGTTCAGCTAAAAAGTTTAGAAATCGTGAAACACAAGCAATTATGCCATTACGTGGTAAAGTATTAAATTGTGAAAAAGCTAGTACAAATGATATAGAGTCAAATGCTGAGTTAAAACAAATTGAATATGCAATTGGAGCAGGATTAGGAGCTAGTTTTGATCCTGAAGAGGCAAATTATGGCAAAATTATCATTATGACCGATGCCGATGTTGATGGATCACATATTCAAATTCTTTTAATTACGTTTTTCTATCGTTTTATGAGACCATTAATAGAAAATGGTATGCTTTATATTGCAACTCCGCCATTATACTCTATTGAAGTAGGTAATAAAGGAAAAGTCTATATAGCAGATGATGAAGAACTAGCAGAAAAGAAAAAAACTCTAAAAGGCAATTATAAAGTGCAAAGATTTAAAGGTTTAGGAGAAATGAATGCAGAGGAGTTATATGAAACTACAATGAATCCAGAAAATAGAAGACTCCTTAGAGTAACTTTGAGCGATGCATCGGTTGCTGAAAAAAGAATTCATTTACTTATGGGAGATCAAGTAGAACCAAGAAAAGAATGGATTAATGAAAATGTTGATTTTACTTTAGAAGATGATTTTAGAAAGTAGATAAAAGGAGTAAATATGAATTTTCTAGATTTAAAATGTATTAATGATGATGTAAATTTAACTGATTATTTAAAGCTATATGATAACGTAAGAAGTAAAATGCCTAATCCTTTGTGGCTAAAACCTTTTGAATTAAATGAAATAAAAGAGATTTTGGCTAATGGAGGCAAAATATGGCTTTATTATGATAATGAAATATTGTATGTTCAGTGTTTTACATTCCTGTAAAAGAAGAAAATTTAAAAAAACATAGAGTTTATCAAGATAAAAATATTACTGGTTCATTAGGGCCAATTATGGTTAATCCTCTTTATGTTGGTAATGGATATCAATTAGAAATGCTAAAAGTACTAGAATCTTATGCTAGTAGTATAGGAAAAAAATACATATTTACAAAAGCCCATAAAGATAATATATATTCTGTAAATAATTTAAGAAAATTTGGATATGAAATTGTAGATGAGTATCAAAATGAAAGAGGAAATATGTTAGCTTTTATAAAACAAATTTAAAGATAAAAATAATTCTAGGATGTGATTAATAATGCCAAAGAAAAAAAATAATGTCAAAGAAATAATTGAAAAAATATATGATTATAGTTTAGAAGAAATAATGGAAACAGGTTTTGGAAGATATTCTAAAGAAATTATTCAAGAACGAGCTTTACCTGATGTGAGAGATGGTTTAAAACCAGTTCAAAGAAGAATTTTATATTGTATGTATATATCAGGATTTAAGCATGATAAGCCATATCGTAAAAGTGCTAGAGCGGTTGGAGATATTATGGGTAAATTTCATCCCCATGGAGATTCTTCTATCTATGATGCTTTGGTTCGAATGAGTCAAGATTGGAAAATGAGGGAATGTTTAATTGACATTCATGGTAATAATGGATCAATTGATGGTGATGGACCTGCAGCTATGCGTTATACAGAAGCAAGATTATCTAAAATGGCTGAAGTAATGTTAAATGCTATAAATAAAAATACTGTAGAAATGACATATAACTTTGATGATGAGGAATTAGAACCAACTGTATTACCCGCTCATTTTCCCAATTTGTTAGTAAATGGCTCAACTGGAATAAGTGCTGGGTATGCTACCAATATTCCTCCACATAATTTAAGTGAAGTAATCGATGCTACTATTAAAAGAATAGAATCACCTAATTGTAAATTAGAAACAATAATGGAATTAACGCCTGGTCCAGATTTTCCCACTGGTGGAGTAATTGAAGGTAAAAACGGCTTAATTGATGCCTATACTAAAGGAAAAGGCAAAGTTATTTTAAAATCTGATTGTGAAATTGTCTCTAATAATAACAAAAAGCAAATTATTGTCCATTCTATACCATATGAAGTTATTAAAGAACAATTAATAAAGAAAATAACTGAAATTAAATTAGATAAAAAAATTGAAGGAATTAATGATGTTATTGATGAATCAGATAATGAACATATGGCAAGAATTGTCATTGACTTAAAAAAAGATGCCAATGCTACACTTGTTTTAAATTACTTACTTAAAAATACAGATTTACAAATTAATTATAATTTTAATATGGTTGCTATTGTAAATCGTCGTCCTAGATTAGTTGGAGTTTTAGAAATACTTGATGCATTTATTAATCATCAAAGAGAAGTTATAACAAGAAGAACTAAATTTGATTTAGAACATGCTAAAGCTCAATATCATATTTTAGAAGGTTTAATAAAAGCAATTAGTATATTAGATGAAGTTATTAAAATTATTCGAGGTTCTAAAAATAAAAGTGATGCTATTGATAATTTATGCAAAGAATATGATTTTACTTTTGAACAAGCTAAAGCTATTGTTGAATTACAATTATATCGTTTAACAAATACTGATATAGTAGCGTTAAAAGAAGAAATGGAAGAATTAGCGAAAAATATTCATATATGGGAACAAATTCTAAATAATGATGAAGCTTTAAAACATGTAATGAAAACTGAGCTTAAAATTATCAAAAAAGAATATGGTAATGCTAGACGTACTAAAATAAAAGATGAAGTTACGGAAATTAAGCTTGATATGACAGATATTATTCCGAAAGAAAATGTTGTCGTTGTTATAACTAATGAAGGCTATATAAAGAAAGTTAGTATGAAATCTTATGCATCTCGTGGAGATGAGGAAACAACACTAAAACCTGGAGATTTTGTTACAAATATATATGAATTAACTACTTTAGATACTATCTTAGTATTTACTAATCAAGGTAATTATTTATATATTCCAGTACACAAAATTCCTGAAGCTAAATGGAAAGAACTTGGTAAACATGTCAATAATATTGTAATGATGGCAAGTGATGAAGTAGTTGTTTCGTCTATTGTTTTGGCTGATGAAAATAAGGATATAGTAACTATAACTAAAAATGGTTTAGTAAAGAAAAGTATTTTAAAAGATTATATAGTTACAAGATACTCTAAACCAATGTCTGCGATAAAACTAAAAGATGATGATGAAGTAGTAGATGTAAAATTATCGAATAAAAATATTATTCTTGTTAGTAGTGATGGATTTTATACAAAATTTTTATCTGATGAAATACCTTTAACTGGGGTTAAATCTGGAGGAGTAAAAGGTATGAATTTAAAAGATAGTTTTGTAGTATCAGCGCTTATTTATGATAATGCTGAATATATTGATATATTTACTAATAATAAAACAGCTAAAAGAATTAAAGAATTAGATTTTTTAGAAACTGGAAGAGCTAAAAGAGGCAATAATTTAATAAAGAAAGTTAAGTCAGTAAATTATGAAGTAATTAAAGCTTTAACAACCGACGCTAGAGATATTATTTTATTAAAGTCAGATAGTGAAATTAGAGAAATAAAAAATAGTGAAATAGCTATTATGGATTTAGTAAGTACAGGATCTAATATTTCTAAATATAAAATAGATGCTATAAGTAAAAAAAGTGAATTACAAAGTTATTTAAAGAAAAATAAGGAAGAAATGAGCAAAGATGAAGTTGTTTTAGATAAGGTTAAAGAATTATCTATGGCTGATTTTTTAGATGATTTTAAAATATAATTGAGTGTTAAAAGTTACCTAGTTGCATAATATGTAATAGGTGATTTTTTATGGCAGCAAAGGAAGAATTTAAAAATTTTGCTAAAACTCATCCAGAACTTGTTCAATATATAAAAAATGGTGAAGCTACTTGGCAGAAATTTTATGAAATATATGATATTTATGGTGATGATGAAATAGCATGGAAAGATTATTTTAATAAAAGTACAACGAAAAATGAAAGTTATAATTTTAAATCAATAACGGATAAAATAAAAAATATTGATTTATCATCAATTCAAGAACATATAGGAACTGCTCAGAAAGCTTTAGGAATAGTTCAAGAGTTAACTAGTAAGGGAAGTGGAGCTGTAGCAGCTAGTGAAGTTGTTAATCCAAGGCCAATAAATAAAATATTTGAGGATTAAATATGGATTTAAGTTTACAACAAAATTTGGATAAAGATAAAAAAATGGCTTTATATTTAAAAAGAAATTCTTATTGGTATAAAGATTTAAATAGGAATAGTGATAATTATAAAAAGTTTGTTTCAGCTATGAGAGATAAATATCACTTAAAAATGACTGATAAAATAAGTGATGCAATAGATAATATTGATTTAATAACAGGAATTTTAGATAGTTTGAAATAAAAAATGTTAATTTTGGTGTTAATCGGAATAATCTTAATTGACTAGTTCTCTTTGCTATCTTTACTTTTGCAACAAAAACGAGCAAACCCTTATTGTATCTAGGTTAGCTC